>NZ_JBHWWX010000017.1:0-85765 GCF_042730335.1 Rhodococcus sp. NPDC060084 | reverse complement strand
ACACGCGTCCCGGGCTCGCTCGTTTACGGGTTATGAGGTATCGCGGTCAGGCGAAGCTCCTCAGGTATTCGAGTTGCACGTTCACCGACTTCTCCGCCGCGTCCCACAACGACCGGTCGACATCCGCATACACGTGCTCGACGACGAGGCGCGCTGTCGCGTCCTCACCGAGGGTGCGCACCGCGGCACGCACCTGTTCGAGGCGCTGCTCGCGATGGGCGAGGTAGTCCCGCGCGATCGTCTCCAGGTCGTCCAGTTCGGGGCCGTGCCCGGGCAACACCGTGTAACCCGGCCCCAAGCCGATCAGTGCACGCAGCGAGCGGAGATAGTCGCCGAGATCGCCGTCGGTGTCGTCGAGCACCGTGGTGCCGCGTCCGAGGATGGTGTCCGCGGTCAGGACACTGTTGTCGTCCTCCACGACGAAGGACAGCGAATCCGCGGTATGGCCCGGTGTCGCGAGTACGCGAATGCGAAGCCCGGCGGCTTCGACGACGTCACCGTCGGAAAGTTCGTTCCCGCCGCCGTGCCGGTGATCGGCCGACGACGCATGCACGGGGCAGTTGGCGAGTTCGGCGAACCGGCCCGCACCTTCGGTGTGGTCGAAGTGCCGGTGACTGATGAGTGTCGCGGCGACAGGAACCTGCGCGACGCGCGCGAGATGCGCTTCGTCGAGCGGGCCCGGATCCACCACGACGCACTCGTCTGCCCCGGGCGCACGGAGGATCCACGTGTTGGTGCCCTCCAAGGACATGACCGAGGGGTTCTCTGCCAGAACCACGGCAGCGTTCTCCGTGATCTGCCGCAGCCGGCCGTACGCGGGGTGGACCAGCGCCATGTTCTTGCCTTTCCTGACAGGGACGTCGTGGTCGATCCCACTCTACGAGGGCCGCGGATCGATGTCCCGGGCCACGACCCCCGTAGATCGGGTCACCGCCGAGGTCAGCGCACCTCGACGATGAGTTCGACCTCGACGGGAGCCCCGAGCGGCAGTTCCGCGACGCCCACGGCGGAGCGGGCGTGCGCACCGACGGCACCGAACACCTCACCGAGGAATTCCGACGCGCCGTTGATCACGCCGGGCTGGCCGGTGAAACCCTCGGCCGAGGCCACGAATCCCACCACCTTCACGATGCTGGCGATGTTGTCCAGGCCGACGAGTCCATCGATTGCCGCCAGCGCGTTGAGCGCGGCGGTACGTGCCGCCTGCTTCGCGTCCTCGGGCGAGACCTCGGCGCCGACCTTGCCGGTGTGGGTGAGGGTGCCGTCGACGAGCGGCAGCTGGCCCGAGGTGTAGACGATGTCACCGGAACGGACGGCGGGCACATACGCCGCCACCGGCTTGGCGATCGGCGGCAAGCTGAGCCCCAACTCGGCGAGGCGTGCGGACCACTGTTGTGCCACCGCGTCAGCCCTTCGGACGCTTGAGGTAGGCAACGTGCTGTTCGCCGGTGGGTCCCTGCAGGACGGTGACGAGTTCCCACCCGTCGGAACCCCAGGTATCGAGAATCTGCTTGGTCGCGTGTGTGAGCAGGGGCACGGTCGCGTACTCCCACGTAGTCGTTTCACTCATGTCATGACCCTATCCGCCGCCTTAACGAGCGCACGACTTATAGGCTCGTGGTCGTGGCAACACCGACATCTCATTCCGGCGAGTGGCCGGCCGGCGCCGCACAGGCGCGACTGCACTTCGTGTCCGGCAAGGGCGGTACCGGCAAATCGACGGTCGCGGGAGCGCTCGCGCTCGCGCTCGCCGCGGGCGGCCGCAAGGTCCTGCTCGTCGAGACGGAAGGCCGGCAGGGAATCGCGCAGTTGTTCGACGTTCCGCCGTTACCGCCGGTAGAGACGAAGATCGCCTCCGCCGAGGGCGGCGGAGTCGTCTCCGCGCTCGCCATCGACATCGAGGCGGCGTTCCTCGAATACCTCGACATGTTCTACAACCTGGGGTTCGCGGGCCGTGCGATGAGGCGGATCGGTGCCGTCGAGTTCGCGACCACCCTCGCACCGGGTCTGCGTGACGTGATTCTCACCGGCAAGATCAAGGAAACCGTGGTGCGCACCGACGCGTCGGGACGCCGCGTATACGACGCGGTGGTGGTCGACGCGCCGCCCACGGGACGAATCAGCAGTTTCCTGGACGTCACCAAGGCCATGGCGGACCTCGCGAAGTCCGGCCCGATCCGGTCGCAGAGCGAAGGCGTGGTGCGACTGCTGCACTCCGACGAGACGGTCGTGCACCTTGTCACTCTGCTCGAAGCGCTACCCGTTCAGGAAACCGCGGACGCGGTCGAGGAATTGCAGGCAGCAGATCTGCGCCTGGGCACCGTGATCGTCAACCGCACCGCGCCCGAACATCTGCCCGAAAATCTCGTCGATGAATTTGCCGGCGGGCGGGTACCCGGAGAATCGATCCGCGCCGCGTTCGGCCGGGTCGGGGTGAAGCTCTCCGACGAAGATTTTGCCGGGCTGCTCACCGAAGCCATCGAGCACGCTGCAACCTTGCAGGCACAGCAGGTCAGCGCCGCTCAACTCGACGACGTGAAGGTGGCGCGCATGTCCTTGCCCTCCATGGCCGACGGCATCGACCTCGGCGGCTTGTACGAGCTTGCCCAGGCACTGACCGAGCAGGGCGTCCGATGACCGGGAAGGCCCGCGTCGCCACTCCGCTCGATGTCGGCGGAATCCTGGCCGATCCGTCGTCGCGGGTGATCGTGTGCTGCGGATCCGGAGGCGTCGGGAAAACCACCACTGCTGCCGCGCTGGCGTTGCGCGCTGCCGAGAAGGGGCGCAGCGTGGTGGTCCTGACGATCGACCCGGCGCGTCGGCTCGCGCAGGCCCTCGGGGTGCAGAGTCTCGACAATTCGCCGCAGAAGGTGGAACTCCCGGCCGGATCCACCGGCGAATTGCACGCGATGATGCTCAACATGCGTCGCACGTTCGACGACATGGTCCTCGAGCATTCGACGCCCGACAAAGCCCAGCAGATTCTGGACAATCCCTTCTATCAGACCGTCGCGTCGTCGTTCTCCGGCACGCAGGAGTACATGGCGATGGAGAAACTCGGACAGCTCGCGCAGAGCGACGAGTGGGATCTGATCGTCGTAGACACACCGCCGTCCCGGAATGCGCTCGACTTCCTCGACGCTCCGCAACGGCTCGGCGCGTTCCTCGACGGCCGGATGATCCGGATCTTCACCGCTCCCGGCCGGGGCATCGGACGTCTGGTCACCGGAGCGATGGGCATCGCTCTCAAGGCCGTGTCGACGATCGTGGGCAGCCAGATGCTGTCGGACGCGTCCGCGTTCGTGCAGTCGCTCGATTCCATGTTCGGAGGGTTCCGCGAGCGCGCCAACCGGACCTATCAGCTGCTCCAGCAGCCCGGCACCCACTTCATGGTGGTGGCGTCCGCAGAACCGGACGCGCTCCGGGAGGCCTCCTACTTCGTCGAGCGGCTCGGTGAGGACCGGATGCCGCTCGCGGGCCTGGTGCTCAACCGAACGCATCCGACCCTGTCGAAGATGCCCCCGGACCATGCGCTGACCGCGGCCGACGCGCTTGCCGAGCAGGGCGGTGACGACGCGGAGGCTGCCGAAGCCGTCCTGCGTATCCACGCGCACCGCGCAGTCACAGCCAAGCGGGAACTACGTCTGCTGCGGAGTTTCACCGCCGCGAACCCGCGCGTGCCCGTGGTGGGCGTGCCCTCGTTGCCGTTCGAGGTGTCGGACCTCGAGGCGCTGAGGGCCGTGGCCGACCAGCTCACCCGCGAGGCCTGAACCTCTGCGGGTGGGCGGTGTCAGACCGCGTTCTGGTGGTGACGCTGCGCTGCGAAGAAGTCTGCCCAGGATTCGACCTCGGGGTGCTGCTTGAGAAGGGCTCGGCGCTGGCGCTCGGTCATGCCTCCCCAGACACCGAACTCCACTCGATTGTCGAGTGCGTCAACGCCGCACTGGAGCATCACAGGGCAATGTCGGCAGATGACCGCGGCTTTGCGCTGTGCAGCGCCTCGCACGAACAGTTCATCGGGATCGACTTCGCGGCACCGTGCCCGGGAAACCCAGGCAATGCGTGCTTCCGCTTGGTCGACGTCGAGCCGGGCCGTCGGGGTGGTCATGTGCATTCAGTTGCCCCTCTACTCTCCGAACACCGCTACGCGGTGTCCGATATTGCGTAGGAGTCGCGCCGTAGCGCTTCCCCTATAACGCAATCTCCCCTGTCAAGGTGTTACCTGCATCACACTGATGTCTCAATCTAGGTAACCTGATGCCCGGGCGCAAGGCGAGGAAAACCTTTTCTGGTACGTACGTGCATAGCTGCACGTCGCGCGGCATGCCGCCGCCCTCAATACGACCGCGGAGCATGGCTGCCCGTACTGTGTACTTCGTGTCGATCCGAAGCACGGTGGCGAAGCTTGTTGGTTGTACCGCCCTCGGCGGCGTTCTCGTGGCAGGGATGCTGTTCCCGGCCGCAGGGGGATTCGGGTACGTCTCCAACCGCGCCGCCGACACCGTGGACAACAGTTCTGCCGAACTCGTGGAGGGTGTCGTCCCCGCGGTGACGACGATGGTGGACAACGCGGGCAACCCCATCGCCTGGCTGTACGAGCAGCGCAGGTTCGAGGTGCCCAGCGACCAGATCTCCAACGAGATGAAACTTGCGATCGTCTCGATCGAGGACAAGCGCTTCCCGGAACACCGGGGTGTCGACTGGCAGGGCACGATGCGCGCGTTCCTCACCAACACCACGAGCGGTCAGGTCGAGCAGGGTGCATCGACGATCGACCAGCAGTACGTGAAGAACTACATGCTGCACGTCGTCGCCAAGACCGACGCCGAGCGCCGTGCCGCCATCGAAACCACTCCGGCTCGCAAGATCCGCGAGATCCGGATGGCGCTCACACTCGACGAGAAGCTGACCAAGGACGAGATCCTCACCCGGTATCTCAACCTGGTGCCGTTCGGAAACGGTTCCTTCGGAATCCAGGACGCCGCGCAGACGTACTTCGGCATCGACGCCAAGGACCTGAACATCCCGCAGTCCGCGATGCTCGCCGGCATGGTGCAGTCCAGTTCCGCGCTGAACCCCTACACCAACTCCGAGGGCGTCCTCGAGCGTCGCAACATCGTTCTCGACACCATGATCGAGAACATCCCCGAGCGTGCCGCGGAGATCCGCGAAGCCAAGCAACTCCCCCTCGGTGTCCTCCCCGAACCCAACACGCTGCCTCGCGGTTGCATCTCCGCAGGTGATCGTGGCTTCTTCTGTGAATACGCGCTGCAGTACCTCGAGAACGCCGGGATCTCGCGCGAGCAGATCGACAAGGGCGGATACGTCATCCGCACCACGCTCGACCCCGAGGTCCAGTCGTCGGTGAAATCGTCGCTCGACAAGTTCACCAGCCCCACCGTCGACGACGTCGCCTCCGTGATGAATGTGATCGAACCCGGCCAGGACACGCACAAGGTCCTCGCGATGGGCTCGAGCCGCACGTACGGCCTCAACGGCGACAACAAGGAAACCGTCCAGCCGCAGCCGTACTCGCTCACCGGTCACGGTGCCGGGTCGATTTTCAAGGTCTTCACCGTCGCCGCGGCGATGGAGCGGGGCCTCGGCACGTCGGCAGTACTCGACGTCCCCAACCGGTACAACGCTCGCGGACTCGGCGACGGTGGTGCCCGCGGTTGCCCGCCGAACTACTACTGCGTCGAGAACGCCGCCCCCTACCCGGCGAGCCTGTCGGTGAGCGACGCGCTCGCCCAGTCACCGAACACCGCGTTCGTGAAGCTGATCGAGGCCACCGGCGTCGAGTCCGTCGTCGACATCTCCGTGCGACTGGGCCTGCGCTCGTACCTGCAGCCCCGCACGTCCGGATTCGGCGACCAGTCGATGTCGGACATGCAGAAGGATCAGCACCTCGGGTCGTACACACTCGGGCCGACCTGGGTCAATCCACTCGAACTGTCGAATGTCGCGGCAACTCTCGCGTCGCACGGCAAGTGGTGCCCCCCGTCGCCTATCGAGGGCGTGTTCGACCGCGAGGGCAAGCCTGTTCCGATCACCCAGGAGGCCTGCGAGCAGGTCGTCGAGCCCGGCCTGGCGGATACCCTCGCCAACGCACTGAGCAAGGACACCTCGGGCGGTGGCACGGCAGCGGGTGCCGCCGGATCCGTGGGATGGAACCTGCCCGTCTCGGCCAAGACAGGTACCACCGAGTCCCACATGTCGTCCGCATTCCTCGGCTTCACCAACCGGTACGCGGGCGTCGTCTACACCTACGGTGACTCCCCCACGCCCGGCCAGATCTGCTCCGGTCCCGTCCGGCCCTGCTACGACGGCAACCTCTTCGGCGGCACCGAGCCGGCGCGAACCTGGTTCTCCGCGATGCTGCCGGTGGCGACACGATTCGGCTCGATCGAACTTCCGCCGGTAGACCCGCGTTACGTGCGCGGTGCCGGCAACGCCCAGGTGCCCGACGTGGCGGGGCTCCCTCGTGAGCGCGCCACGCAGCAGCTTCAGGACGCCGGATTCTCGGTGACGGAGGCGACGGTGAAAGCCGAGCAGCGCGCCGGCACCGTGACGAGCAGTTCCCCCTCGGGTTCGGCCGTCCCGGGCAGCACGGTGACGATCTTCGTCAGTGACGGCTCGGTGCGCGCCGTGCCGTCGGCCAGTGCCACCCCCGCCCGGCCCGACGGCCGGGAGGTGCCCGACACCACCAGCCGTTCCACTCCGGCGCCTATTCCGGGCCGGGAACCGGAGCAATCCGAATCGTCGCCGCCGCCGGACGAAGATTCGTCGGCGACCACCACTCCGAGCAGACCCGACAACTGACCGGTCCCGATAGATCAGGGCGCGACCTCCACGAGGTCGCGCCCTGATTCTCTTCGGTGGAGTGGGCGAAAACTACAGCCGCGAACGGACCGCCGCCGAGAGCCGTTTGCCGTCTGCCTTCCCCGCGGCGATCGCCGTCGCAGCCTTCATGACCTGCCCCATGTTCTTGGGCCCGGGACGCTCACCGATCTCCTCGGCGACCTGCCCGATCGCGGTGTCGACGACGTCGACGAGTTCCGCGTCGGTCAACGGCGTCGGGAGGTATTCGTCGATGATCCGGCCCTCGGCATGCTCCTTGGCGGCGAGTTCACCGCGGCCGTTCTCCGTGTACACCTCGGCTGCTTCGCCGCGCTTCTTGGATTCGCGCGCCAGAACTTTGAGGATGTCCTCGTCGGAGAGTTCGCGAGCTTCCTTACCCGCCACCTCTTCGGTCTGGATCGCGGACAGCATCATGCGGATCGTCGCCGTGCGCAGCTTGTCCTTGTCCTTCATCGCCGCGGTGAGGTCCGCGCGCAGTGTGGATTTGAGCGAGGGAGTGGTGTCGGTCATGGAGGAAACGCTACGCCCGAGACCACGAACACGGCGCGCGGACCGATCGCGGCGGTACCCTGGACGAGTGCCTGATGTTTCTGCTCTTCGCCGCGTCGCAGTCGGCGCCGCCGGAGCTTCTGCCCTCGGCCTCGGCTACGCGACTCTGATCGAACGCAACGCCTTCACTTTGCGAGAGGTGACGGTCCCGGTGCTTGCACCGGGCGCATCGACCCTCCGCGTTCTCCAGATCAGCGACCTGCACATGATGCCCAACCAGCGTCTCAAGCAGAACTGGTTGCGCGAACTCGACTCGCTCGAGCCCGACCTGGTGGTCGACACCGGGGACAACCTGTCCCACCCGCGGTCGGTGCCGGCCGTGGTTCAGGCGCTCGGCGGTCTCCTCGCACGTCCCGGCCTGTTCGTGTTCGGGAGCAACGACTACTTCGGGCCGGTCCCGAAGAACCCGTTCGCCTACTTCGACAAGAACCACGACCGCGTCTACGGCGCGCCGCTGCCGTGGGGCGATCTGCGGGCCGCGTTCACCGAACGCGGCTGGCACGACATGACGCATGTGCGTCGCGACATCGAGGTGGGCGGCGTTCGTATCGCCGTCGCCGGAGTCGACGACCCGCACCTCGAGCGCGACCGGTACGAGACGATCGCCGGCCCGGCAGATCCGTCCGCCGACCTTCGCCTCGGTTTGACGCATTCCCCCGAGCCGCGCGTGCTGGATCGCTTCGCGGCCGACAACTACGACCTGGTGCTCGCCGGTCACACCCACGGCGGTCAGCTGTGCCTCCCGTTCGTCGGCGCGTTGGTCACCAACTGCGGTATCGACCGGTCGCGGGTGAAGGGCCCGTCCCGGTGGGGCTCGCACATGCAGCTGCACGTGTCCGCCGGCCTCGGCACGTCGCCGTTCGTCCCCGCACGGTTCTTCTGCCGTCCGGAGGCCACGCTGCTGACGCTCGTCCCGGCTCCGCGCGAGACCCGGCACCGGGATCTCGACAGCGCGGCCGAAAGCGCGCAATCTCACCGCTGACCAGCAGATTTAACCTTCGCCCGAGTCGTGATGTAAGCTAGCCGAGGTTCATCACGGGGTGTGGCGCAGCTTGGTAGCGCGCTTCGTTCGGGACGAAGAGGTCGTGGGTTCGAATCCCGCCACCCCGACAGTGAAGAAGCAGGTCAGAGGTCCTTTCCGCAAAGCGGGGAGGGCCTCTGACCTTTCCGGTCCGCAGTGGGTCCGCAGTAGATTGAGTGTCGATCTTCAGATGGCCGTCCGAGCTGCCAGTGCTGCCATGTCGAGGGCCTCCGCGACCGCCTCTAGATCATCCGGGAACAGGTCCGCGTAGGTGTCCAACGTCAGCGCCGCCGACTTGTGCCCGAGCATTGTCTGGACGGCCTTCACATTTGCGCCGGCCGACACGGCGAGCGATGCTGCGGTGTGCCGGAGGTCGTGAGGGGTGACCATCGGGAACTCCGGCGTCACCGGCTGACCGTCGTCTTGCTCCTCCTTGGCCCTCCGCTCCACAACGTTCTCCTGCAACCGAGCCACAGCCTTCGCGAACACGCGGGGGCGGTAGGTCGAGACACGCAGGACCTCACCCTCCGTAGAGGTGAACACCAGTTGCTCACGCCCCTTCCCTGCCATGAGAGCCGAGAGCTCGGGGGCCAGGTAGCGCGGGAACGGCACCGAGCGGCGTTCGTGGTTCTTCGCCGTCGACCAGACCAGGGTGCCCTTCACCTCCGCCACCGCCTGCAGGACGTTTACCCGGCGCCGAAGCATGTCGAAGTCCTGGACGCGGAGCGCCGCCATTTCACCCCACCTCAGTCCCGTGTAGGCGAGAAACCGTACGACCTCTGCTCCGCCGCTGACTTCCCGGGCGAGCTGCTCGACTTGGTTGTGGGTGAGGTACCCGCGCCGCTTGTGCTCACGCCGGGGTGCCTTAACCCCGTCGGTGGGATTGCGTGCGATCCTGCGGTCCTCCAAGGCTAGGTTCAGCACCATTCGCAGTACCCCGAGTGCGTTCTCGACCGTTGCCGGCTTCGCCCCGGTTACGACCATGTCAGCGACCCAGGTGCGCACCATCGAGGTCTGAATGTCCGCAACCGGCGTACCCGCCCACACATCCCGAACGTGCACCTTCCAGGCGTTCTCCCGAGTTGCCCGAGTGGAGGCCTTGATGTGCGCTTGCGCGCCGATCCACTGCTGATACATCGCCTCGACTGTCGCCCTGCCAGCGGACGGGGTGACATACGTCCCCGTGTGAACCTCAGCTGTCACTCGTTGGATCTCCGCGAGAGCATCTGCCTTGCGGTCGAAGGCTCGTGAGACCTCACGCCCTTGGTCATCGACCCATCTCGCCCGCCAACGCTTACGGGACGGTGGCACGTCCTTGCCTGTCTCATCGAGGGTCCATCCCGCCGCATGGACCTTCTGCTCCGAGCCGTCCTCGTTCTTGATGGTCTTCCACCACCGATCCTCGACTCCGGCACGGTGATTCCGGCGCGGGCTAGGCATCCGCGACACCTTCCCCCGCTGCGTTGTCGAGAGCTTCGAGAAGTGCCTCCGCGATACGCCTCACGTCTGCAGCGTCGGTGCGTAGGGATTCAGTCAGATCTGCTTCGTCGCCGGAGTCCATGTGCTCGAGATCTGCAAAGACCGCGGCTTGGTCCTTAGCAGCCTTCCAGCGGGACAGCCACTCCCAGGCCACCCGGTCGAGTTCACGGGCACTTGAGCGTGATTCATGCATGGCAGCTTGGACGGCAGCAAACTGGCGATCAATCTCCGGCTTGTCACCGCTGAGTGCGTCAATGTGCACACCGAGCGCCAGCGTCAGCTTGATGGCTTCACTATGCCGCAGCGGCCGGGCGCCAGCTTCGATCTTCTGGATTGTTTGCTGATGGAAGGTGCCGCCAAGGCGGTTTGCCGCCTCGGCGAGGTCATGTTGGGTCATCCCCCGCGCTTGGCGGAGTTCTTGGATCCGCTGACCGATCCATTGCTCATCACCATCCATGTTCTTACTCACACAACCAACGATACAACGTCCTGGGGTTCCGACTAGACCCTATCTGCTTGTTATGATGTTCTTATATCTTGTTCATGACCAACACCAGAACAATGTCATCCAAGAAAAGAGACGGCGTGACGAACGCAAGCACCGACCATAGGTCGAAGGAACTCCTCACGACCCGCGAAGTCAGCGAGACGTACTGCATCCCGGTGGCAACACTCAGGTACTGGCGGTGCCAGGATCTGGGACCCGAATCCTTCGCTATCGGGCGTCGAGTCCTCTACCGACGCGAGGCACTGGAGCAGTGGCTATCCGAACAGGAAGCTGCAACCAAGCGGGGTGGCCGCAACTCGCTCGCTGCCCCGGCGCCTCGAAATGCTAGCGGGGCCGCATGATTCACGACTCAGCCAACCCGGTCGACCTCTGCGAACGTCTGCGCGCCGTTCGCCGTGAACTCCGGAGCCTTGCCCATGAGTACCGGGCATTCGATGAGGACAACCTCACTGTGGATGAACTCGGCGAACCCATGGAACCTGGCGGCGTGCTCACCTCAGTGTGCGGCGGGATCATCCTCGCCCTCAGCACACTTGAGACCGCGGCTGAGGGTGCGTCCCGGTTGCGGGAACGGTAATAACCCATGAAGTCCTGGAATAGGCGGACGGGCGCATCTCCCCGCGGACACCCCAACCCCAACAGAACTGGCGAGCGGGCCACACCTGGCAGTGTGGCCCGCTCGAGAACCAACCCACACCCGACACCCACGTCAAGTAATGAACCGCTACCGGTGAGCACAGCGCTAAGCAGCTCACCCAATAGTCAGGAGGTTCGATTGACGATTCTAGGCGCCAGAGCCCAAATAGGCGCCACCACCCCACATTTCCCTCCCGACACACAACGGCTGCCTCGGTACACAACTACACAGCTCATCGCGGAGACACAATTGAATACCGTATCCGACCGAACCGGCTTCGAACAGGCCGTCGCCCACGCTGACCCTTGCACCTTCGACCCTGCCGTCGCGGCGCTCAAGACCGTCGCACGCATGAATCCCGCCCTCCAGTTCGAGGCGTACGACCTCGAAGAACAGTTCGGCATCCACTTCGACACCCCCGCCCGACGGGGCGCGCTCTTTCAGACCGGGCACAAGGCGGGATATATCGAGCCGGTCGGGTTCACCCCTTCCCGTCGCCCTGCACACGCGGGCGGTGTCACTCGTGTCTGGCGGGCATCTCGGAAGTACGCGAAATGAACGGGCCTATCCCGGCCCACGGACCAGACGACCGCGAGATCGCCGAAGTCCGAACCCTATACGAGCAGCAGCCCGCCTGCGGGGAGGAGTCGACGCGCCCCGTGGCTCCGCAGAGTCCGTACGTGGACATCGCCGCGATCCTCGACGGGCGAGCACCGGAGCCGCTACGCCCGACGATTCTGCAACGCGCAGACGGGCAGTCGCTCTTCTACTCGGGTCAAGTCAATCTCATCTTCGGTGATCCGGAGTCAGGCAAGACCTGGGTGTGCCTCGCGGCGGTCGCTTCAGAGCTCTCGGCCGGACGTCGCGCACTGATGATAGACCTCGACCACAACGGTGCTGTTGCAGTGCTCGGCCACCTGCTCAAACTTGGCGTGCCACATGAGTCTCTGAGAGAGAACTTCCGGTATAGCGAGCCCGAGGACGCTCACACATTCAGACGTGTCGTCGAAGATGTAAGCACCTGGCAGCCGGCCATCGTCATCGTCGACTCGCTGGGGGAGCTGATCCCGCTCTACGGCAGCTCTAGCAACAGCCCTGACGAGGTCACGGACGTCCACCGAAAGACTCTGAAACCTATGGCGAAGGCAGGTGCCGCCGTCATCGCAGTCGATCACCGCCCTAAGAGCGAGCAGGCCCGCAACAGAAACGACCCTGGCGGCACGTTGGCGAAATCCCGTGTCTTAGGGGGCTGCTCGATCAGCGTCACCATGGCGCGCCAGTTCCGGCCTGGCCATGGTGGGGCTTGCGACTTGGTGGTCGCGAAGGACCGGCACGGTGGTGTGCGGGCGCATTGCCCGCCAGGGAAACAGCAATCTGCGGGGACATTCGAACTCGCCGACCAAGAGGATGGTTCTCTCTCATGGCTGATCACGCCCCCAACCGGGGTTGCCTCTTCGGAAATCACGGAACCCGCCGGTGAGGTAGTTGATAGCAAGGTCGCGGAGATCCTCGCTGCGGCCGAGCGAACCAACGCTCCGCCTATGGCGGGCAGGGACGCCTTGAGGAAGTACTTGATCGATCAAAAAGACTCCGTCTCCGCGGGGAACGCTGCATACGCCGAAGCTGTACGGCACCGGAAGGCTGTCCACGAGGGGGCCGTCTGATGGTGGCAGTTTCGAAAAGCGCAGGTCAGACCTGTCCCGGACAGTTTCGGGCTCTCAGGACAAGTTTGCCGGGTCCGATTCTGTCCCGAACCCCGGGACAGTCACACGTATCACTACAGGTCAGACCTGTCCCGGACAGCCTCAGGACAGGTTCAGGACAGATGCTTCGTGCATTCGCGACGACCTGTCCCGGACAGACACCCCCCTACGAAGTGGGGGTGTCAGGACAGGACAGGTCGGCGAGCACCAAGTCGGGACAGCAGGAAGCGGAAAATCATATTCCGCAACCGTCCGCAACGAGTACTGCCGCCGCACCTTGCCCTCAATCTCTTGGTCATCTCATTCACGCCAGAAGAGGAGTTCGCGGGAGAAGCCTCCGAACGCCCTCGAGAATCACAGCCATTCGGCTCACCCCATCCGAGCCGCGATATCACAAACACAAGCTGCGGCAGAAAGACTTTGGAAGGCAAGGGGACGGAGTCGCCGCGGCAGCACAACGAGCGAAGCGAGGCGGGAGCCGATCGGCACCCCAACACGGCCGCAAAGTACCGGTACGTCGCGGACTCAATCCGGCTCCTTGATCGGGTGCTGCCGCGGCACCACTCCGCTTCGCTCCGCGGCACCTTGCCCTCGATCCCGTGGTCCCACATCGCAGAGGACCCCGCAGGGTCGCAGATGGGAGTGCTCTAGCGGCACCAAGACCCACAGGCCCGACAACGCCAGTTCCACGGAAACATCTCAACACCGACGCCCGGCTCCCCCGACCGAGTTCCGACTTACCGCTATCCCTCCGCTGACCGCTCAAGGAACCTCATGAACAGAACTCCCCCGATCCCGCTCGTCGTCACTGTCGTCGGTACCGCCGCGATCTGTATGGCCGCATTCTGGCTGTCCTACGAAGCCCTCACCGACCTCGCCGAGCGTTCGGGCATCACGACGCCGTGGCTGTGGCCGCTCATCGTCGACGGGCTCATCATCGTTGCGACAGTCGCAGTCGTCGCACGGGTCGGCTCGTACGCCTGGTTGCTTCTGCTCGCGGGTGCGGCCATCTCGGTCGCGGGCAACGTTCTTCACGCCTCACTGCCCGCGGGAGCGCTCCCGGTGTGGCTCTGCTCCACCGTCGCCGCGGTTCCCCCGGTCGCATTGGTCGCGGTCACTCACCTGGCCGTGATCCTGCGACAGACACATGCGAATGCCGTAGCGCAACCGTTGGCTGCTTCGACTGCGTCATCCGGAGAGGTCCCACAGCGGCCGTTATCCCCGCAGGTCACCCATCGCGACACCACCGAATTCGACACCGCGACGGGCCTCGTACGGCGCGACGGAAGCAGCATTGCGCGGTCGTCAGCAGATGACACCGATTCGCCCCACCTGCACCTGCTCGCAGCCGCGCCGGCGACCGACGCGACAGCATACGACGACAGCCGCGCTATGCAATCTAAGGCAGTCGCCCTACTAGACCAAGGCGTGCCGGTCTGCGACATCGCCGAACAGCTCGGAGTGCATCGGGCAACGGTCTACAGGTGGAGGAAGGCGGCAAGCTGACTGGCCTGATGCTGCGCTGCCGGGAATGTACTGACCGGCAGCGCGATGCGACGGGACCTGCGGGACGGTCCGGAGTTCATGTCTCTTTGCGACGTCCGACCGGCAATTTGCAAGACCGGCAGTAATGGGACCTGTGGACACGCTGCGGTCGTATCTGCTCGACGCCGAGTCCACGGACAGGCTTCTGATTCTGCGAGCACAGCGTCGAAGACGCCGAGCGGCGCAGTCAGCGACCAGTGGACATTTGAGCGTCGACCACTGGACACCCAGATGTCCACCTACCAGTCCCTACACAC
Organism: Rhodococcus sp. NPDC060084; assembly: GCF_042730335.1. Lineage (NCBI taxonomy): Bacteria > Bacillati > Actinomycetota > Actinomycetes > Mycobacteriales > Nocardiaceae > Rhodococcus > Rhodococcus sp. NPDC060084. Next base: position 71,205 of record NZ_JBHWWX010000017.1, on the reverse strand, counting down.
CAGATACGTAGATGCTTACTAGAGAGGGGGAGTTACGTTCCGTAACGCGCACTCGCGCGAGCCGGCCGCGCCGTCCGGCGCCAACCGAAGGACACCTGCGACTGACGGAGGGCTTCGATCAGATCTACTTCGCGTCGTTACGTGCGGTCTTGACACGCACGCAAAACGCCAGGCAAGGTGGTCTCGCGCTAGAGGTCTGTCTCCAGCCGGACGTTGAGACATCGGCGCGCACAGCTTGAATCCCCGAGCCCGACTCCGCGACGGAGCCGGGCTCCTCTCATATCTTCACCCCGCAGCCCCGGACTCATGTCCGGGGCTTTCGCATTCCAGGAGCACTCATGGCCACTACCACCGAACGTCGCCTCGCCGCCCAGATCGCCGCCCACGAATCCTGGGCCCGAACCCCCGACCGCCGCGCTCGCACCGCCGCAGCCACCCGCGCCTCCGCCGCCGCAGCCCGCGACCGAGCCCTCGCCCGATACGAGACCGAAATCGACCCCGCCCACAAACTCGACTCATTAGAACGACGTCGACGCGCCGAAAGCCTCCACAACGCCGCTACATCCCGGGCCCGCCTCAAAAAGGCCCGCGCCCGGAACCTCGCCGACGAAGCCGCACGACTCCACGCCGAAGCCGACGCCGACATCACCGAAGGGGGATTCTGAGCGCCCCAACCTGCGCCCGGGCCCCCTGATCCCACCTTCGTCATGGAAACGCGCCCAGCTCCGCACCCTCGAGCAAAAACAACCACACCCCAACCCGACCGGGAACGCACATGACGCAAACCAACACCTGCAGCCGCTGCAATGCCCGATGGACGGGCTTCACCACCAGTCACTGCGACGGCTGCCACCACACCTTCTCCTCCGTCACCGCCTTCGACGCCCACCGCCGCGCGGGCACCTGCCGAACGCCCCAAGACACCGGCCTCGTCCTCCTCGATCGCGCCTACCCCTGCTACGGCCACCCCGCCTCCGAAACCACCGAACCCTGGTTCGACACCCTCGACCAACTCGCCGCCGCCATCCATCAGGACTGAGCCCTCAAAACGGCCACAGCGAACAGGCGACAGCACGAACATCGACCGGTCGTGCTTGCACGCGCACGCCCACGCGCGCGCGAGGCCGTGCTTCCAACACCACGTTTCTGCGCGGCAAATCCGTCGCGTTACCCCGAAAGGAGCCACCATGGCTTACTCCACGTACGAAGAAGAGCACCGCAATCACGTTCGAGCCGAAGAGGCGCGGCGCCTCGAAGCGGCCCACGAGCAGTCGAAGTCCGCGAGTTTCACCCAGCAGGAAGAATCGGGCCGATTGGCCCGTGAAAAGCGGTCGGAGCGGTTGGCGGAGCAGGCCGCGGTCGAGGTTTCGATCGATGAGATCATCAAGGCCAAGCGCCGGCGGGCGACCGAACCCCAGAATGAGATCGATCGGCTACGGATCGATCGCGCTGCTCGCCCGGCGCGTGAGGACCGCCGGGATTTGGCCGCTGAGAACGCGGTCGAGGAACGCAGCGCGGAAGCTCGACGTATGGAGGCCGAGTTTGCGCGGCGGACCGGTAAACCGTCGACTCTTGATCGGATGGCGGCGAGCGTGGAGACGTACCGCGCCGAGCAGGCGCGACGTGAGGAGCGTGTCCGGTTCCTTCGGGGAGGGGGACGCGGGTAACACTGGTCAGAGCGCTGTCCTGGGATGCTCGGGCGCGCCCTCCTCGACGAATCGTGGTTTGTCCTCAAGCTCTGCACCGTGCACGGATTTGCAGCGCCCGTCGACTCGCGGCGTGCCTCGACGAGGGTATGCCGCCTGACGAGGGTATGCCGCCTCCCGGCGATTGCTCGAGCGCGGCCTGGCCTAAGCATGAAAGCGTGAAGCAGCACCCCCCTCAGCACCATATGCTTCATAAGCATCCCGCTGCAGCGGCCGATATGCGACCGACCGATCGAGCATCAGGTTGCCCCATCGACGGGTGAATATGGAACTCCATCGGTCGCTCTTTCGACGAGTGCTACACCACTCGCCGCAGGTCCCCTGCCTGTAAGTAAGATCAAGTTCCAGCGTCTGGATGGCTGACGAACGGCCGGGATCGGCTTGTGCGTTATGCGGGTGCCCCGCTGCGCCTTGGAAGGGGTGACCTGATGGCGATTGGGTCTTCGCGCGTAACCGTAGGTGGTTGCACGTGGGAACTGCTCGCTGAGTTCAAGCGGGACATCACCGAGCTGAATCTTGACCACATGACCCTCCATGAAGTGAAGCGACTCATGCTGCGGGCCGCCCAGGGAACGGTCAGGACGGATGAGTGGGAGTACCCGCTTGTGTCGGGAGGGAATATGGTCGGCGAGCTGAGGCTCGACATCGAGGAGCTTAAGTACCGCTTGTACTACAACGAGCCCCGCTCAGCGCCCACGTTGCTGTTGGCAGTGCTGCTTGGCGTGAAAACCCATGACGAGGTAGGCCACTGGAAGTCGGTTCAACAAGGGCACATCCAAGCTGCAAAGCTTCGACTCTTCCACGCAGAGTGGTATTGATGCGCATCAACGCGCATTGCTCGCCCGCAAGGTTACGGTTAACCTGAACCCATGGGTCTGCACGAGGACTTGGATGCTCTACTTGGGATCCAAGATACGGACGGGTATGGAAAGTTGCGCGACCGCCTTGTCGACGCAGACGACTGCCTTCTGGAGTCGCTGGTCACGCTGAGGAAGCAGAAACGTCTTACCCAAGAGGAAGTCGCGCTCCGGATGGGGCGCTCGAAGACTGCCGTATCCAACTTCGAGCGCCTCGGCAGTGATCCTCATCTATCGACCATTCGCCGATACGCCGCTGCCATTGGCGCGCTAGTTACGCACCAGGTGCGTGATTACGACATTTGGCGAATGACGTCGACCGAACCGCTAACCTTGACGTTTCGTCACCTTAATAGTGCAGAGGGCAAGGAGCGCCCGAAGGCTGCTCCGGCAGCAGGTATGCACTGGAAGAGCATGTCTTCACTCGACTGGACAGCTTGCGATGCCTGAGTCCACCTCAACAGAGGTTCGTCACCCTGGCGACCTGGACGAGCTGCTTTCCCTGATACAGAAGGTAACAGTTTCCATCTTTGGGAAGAGCGCCACAACCCTAGACGAAGTAGCGAGTGAAAGCGCAGAGCTAGGTGCCTTATCCCTCGGCTGCGAAGATGGAGAGATTCGGGTAAGTAGCGCAGTGGCATTTCACTCGGAGCTCTTGGGGATTCGAGTCGCGCTCATACAGCGGTCGGCAGACGCAGTTCTACGTTCGGATGTCTCAGTGGAATACCACTGGAGAGAGGCTCTTACAGCAGATGAGGCCCTCCTCCGGCAGCTCGTCCTGACCGACGGGATCCCAAGAGCCGTCGCGAGTGCGGCTGCGATATTGGCGGATGCCGCAGCCGGAATTGGCGAGAAGGCGGCGCTTCCCATTCTGGTGATCCAAGACGCTCTCCTCAAACAGTTCCGAGATCGCCAAATACCCATTCAGATCACGTCCGAGTCTTGACGACAATCCTTACTCAATAGATGCCCCGCTGGACAGGTCTTGTCGCCGGGTCTGCGGCACGGAGCACAGACACCTCTTCGGCGAGTACGCGAGCGCGCGGCTTGGTGGGCGGTGCCCGCCGGTTCGGTGTGGGTTCGGCTTGCCCACGGTGGCGCCTCCCCTTCCGGTTGGTCCGGGCGTCGGCTGGGTGACTTACGCCGTTCGGGTCTGGGGGTGGCTGCCACGGAGCATCTGGCATCGTTCACAGTGACGGCGTTGTATCGGCCATTCACACGTGAGCGATACTGACGTTCGACAGGCAGGCCGGGGCCGTGATCAGGTGCGCCTGTCGGTGCCCACAGTCCCGAGGGTCTGGGCCGCGTACCCAATCACCAGATCCTCGTGCCCATCCCGCCACTCGCACTCGGCCTGCGTCTGCGCTTCCTTCGCCGTGGCAACGATGGCCTCCCCGAACTCAGCTTTCCGAGCCTGGTGCTGACCCCTTCCAATCTGGATAATGGAGGACTTGAACCTCGCAGCGGTAACCTCCATGACCGGACCCGTACCTGAGGACGAGTACAGCAACGATCCGAATCTTCATGGGGACTTGTTGAACCGGGTTGAGGCCCAAGGCTGAGGAGCCGACGACACGGGCAGCGCGCAGGGCGAGGACTAACCGAGCCGAGTTGTAAGCCATACACAGAGACGGCCCTTCATCCGTTTAGGCAGGAGGGTCGTCTCGTAAACGATCGTCTTGTGAGATCCGAGGGGACGACTGTGGGCGCCCGTGCGTGTCCTTGCGCAACGTGTCGGTAACCTGTCGCACAATCACGTCTCGTAACTCGCAGCGTCTCGTAGCGCATGTGGGTGGGATTGTGAGACAGGGGGACTGGGATATGGCTGTCGTCGGGTACGCACGCGTGAGCACGTCGGAGCAAGACCCACAGCTACAACACGATGCACTCGAGGCTGCGGGTGCCATCCGTATCTTCACCGACCACGGCGTCAGCGGGGCGAACACCGAACGGCCCCAATTAGTCGCGTGCCTGGATCATCTCCGTGCCGGCGACGTGCTCACGGTGTGGAAGCTGGACCGGCTCGGCCGCAACACCGCCGATGTTCTGCGCGTCGTCGACGATCTCCATGACCGCGGCATCGGTTTTCGGTCGCTCACCGAAGGACTGTCGACCGAAGGGGCGATGGGTCGGGCGATGCTCACGATCATGGCCGCGTTCGCACAGCTCGAGAGGGACGTGATCCGTGAACGCACGATGGCAGGCTTGGCTGCAGCTGCGGCGAACGGCCGGCATGGTGGCCGCCGCCCGAAATTCGATGTCGGCCACGCCGCGAAGGCACAGGAGTATCGAGCCAAGGGTATGAGTGCCCCGGAGATCGCGAAGCTCCTGGACATGTCGCGGGCTACGGTCTACCGGTTGCTCTCCGAGGGCGCAGTGGTAGGCCGATGATCGTCTGGCACACCACGGAGGGCACCTTCACCGGCGCCGATCAGAGGGCGATCGTGTCCCAGTTCGGTCCGGGAGCCGCATATCAAGCGGACTATGACCTCCTGCCGGAGGCGCGGGGGCGGATTACCACCGACTACGGGTGGGTGACGGTCGCGCTCGTGCTGGCCACCGAGGGGCCCGAACCAGTGCTGAGCAGGTTGTCCGAGCGTTGGAGAAGGCCAGCCCGCTGGTCCACCCCGTGCTGGAGGTGGAGGCCACCCACATTTCGGGATCCCTTCGGAAGCCGAGTTTCGCGTGTGAACTGTATCCGGGCGTGATCGTCGGGAATCCACACGGTATCTACGCGGTCCTCACCGCGGCGCACCTATTCGATCCGATCCCGCCCGAGCACGCCGGTACGACCTTCATCGTGTCCGCTTTTCAAGCCGAGCTCGCCGCTGAGATGTACGACCAATCAGCGGAGTATGCGGAGAAAAGCCTCGACAATGCTCACGTGGTCCCGGACGAGTACTGGCGAGGGCACTGGCCCCCACTCAGGTGGGTGAGCCGTTCGAAGTACACCGAGCTTCGCAGCGGTGGTCCCGTAGGTGTGCATCACGAGCGCCCCTAACGGGGTGACCGGTTGAGCGCCGGCGGGCATGATCACCCGTATGAAAACACCACACCAAGCCAGCCCGAGCGCAGAGCTGCCTCGGACCACGTTCTCGGCGGCCGCAGCGGCCCGAGGCGCCAGGGTAGGCCGAGCCACGATTCAACGGGCCCTCGCCGCGAACCAGTTCCCCGGGGCCACCAAGGGCGAACACAGCTGGGAGATCCCCCTGAACGATCTCATCCTCGCCGGATTTTCCCCGATCGCTATGCAGCCTCAGGAAGAGGCCGTCGCGAGACGATCCAACCTGCCGAACGACGTCGAGGAACTCAGAACCGAACTGCTCAGCACCCAGGACAAACTCGAAGCCGAGACGGCAGCACGGCGTACCGCCGAACTGCTCGCCGAGGAACGAGCCCTGCACATCAAGGACCTTCGCAAGGTTGTCGCCCTTCTGAGCGAACCCACAACCCATCCGATGGGGACCACGCTTTCCTAGTCTGACCTGCTGGTTCCGGTTGTAGGCGCGCATTTCGACGCAGCCTCCCACATCACCAGCTCTGCCACCTCGCGAGTGTCGGGTTTCTACCGAGACACCCGAGATCATGCCAGGCCACGTACGACGCCTCGTTTCACTGGCAAAGGCCGGACATGTCCATCATCCGCGGCCTGGTGTCCACGCTCGTGTTCCTGCAGTCCTGCCCAGTTGCCGCCCTCGCGGGCTCTCCTCGGTAACGTCATCCAGCAAGCAGCAACCACTGCCGGACGCCATGTGCGCGTCGGCACGGATCGACAGAGAGCAGGACAGTGCCGACTTCCGTCCACGACGTCTTCGAGGCCTTCCGCCGCGCCCCGAACAACTACGAACGTGGCGCCAAGTTCGAGAAGCTGATGGCCCAGTACCTTCCTCTGGACCCCGTCTACGGGCGCCTGTTCGACCAAGTGTGGTTGTGGAAGGACTGGCCCGGCCGCAACGGCAAGGTCGACACCGGTATCGACCTGGTCGCCCAGGAAGCCGAAACCGGCGACCTCTGGGCGATCCAGTGCAAGTTCTACGAGCCCGAACACACCATCGCCCGGGCCGACATCGACGGGTTCATCGCCCGCTCCGGCCAGAAGCCCTTCAAGCACCGGCTCCTGATCTCCACCACCGACCGGTGGGGCAAGCACGCCGAGGACGCCTGCGAGAACCAGCAACCCCCGGTCCAGCGCATCGGCCTGGCCGACATCGCCGAGTCGCCGATCGACTGGGCCTTCGCCGGCCCGGACATGACCCTCGAGGTCGACCTCAAGCCCGCGCCCAAGCACGAACCACGTCCGCACCAGCAGGAAGCCATCGACAAGGTCTTCGCCGGCTTCGCCGAGCATGACCGCGGCAAGCTGATCATGGCCTGCGGCACCGGCAAAACCTTCACCGCACTCAAGGCCGCCGAACGCACCGCCGCAGAGAACGGCGGCGCAGCCAAGGTGCTGTTCCTGGTGCCGTCGATCTCACTACTCTCCCAGACCCTGCGGGAGTGGACCGCCCAGTGCCAGCTGGACCTGCGCTCGTTCGCCGTGTGCTCGGACACCAAAGTCTCCCGCGCAGTCGAGGACATCAACCCGCACGACATCCCGCTGCCGGCCACCACCGATCCCGAGACTCTCATCGCCCAGACGCAGCACCGCAAGCGCGCCAAGGGGCTGACGGTGGTGTTCTCCACCTACCAGTCGATCGGGGTCATCGCCGCAGCCCAAGACCAAGGGCTCGACGAGTTCGACCTGATCGTGTGCGACGAGGCGCACCGCACCACGGGTGTCACCCTGGCCGACGCGGACGAGTCGAACTTCGTCAAGGTTCACGACGGCGACTTCATTCGCGGCCGCAAGCGTCTCTACATGACCGCCACCCCGCGCCTTTTCGCCGAAGAAACCAAGACCAAGGCCACCGAGAAAGCGGCCGTCCTCGCCTCGATGGACGACGAGACCGTCTATGGTCCCGAGTTCCACCGTCTCGGTTTCGGTGACGCTGTCGGCCGCGGTCTGCTCACCGACTACAAGGTCCTGGTGCTCACGGTCGACGAGAAGTACATCGCCGGCCCTCTGCAGCGACAGCTTGCCGACGACAACCACGAACTGAACCTCGACGACGCAACCAAGATCGTCGGCTGCTGGAACGGGTTGGCTAAGCGCACCGGTGAGACAGTCGACGGCGCCGGGTTCGGCACCGACATGCGCCCCATGCAGCGCGCCGTCGCATTCCTGCGCGACATCAAGTCATCGAAGAAGCTTGCCAACAAGTTCGAGACCGTCATCGACGCCTACGACGAGGCGGACGAGGACATCCTGCGCTGCGAGGTCGAGCACGTCGACGGCACCTACAACGCGCTCGAACGCAACCACCGACTGCAGTGGCTCAAGGCCCCGCTCGCGGAGAACCAATGCCGCATTCTGTCCAACGCTCGCTGCCTGTCTGAAGGTGTCGACGTTCCCGGGCTGGACGCGGTGCTGTTCCTCAACCCCCGCAACTCCGTCGTCGACGTCGTGCAATCCGTCGGCCGGGTCATGCGCAAGGCTGAGGGCAAGGAATACGGCTATATCATCCTGCCGGTCGGGGTTCCCTCCGGGATGGCGCCCAGCGAGGCGCTGGCGGACAACAAGCGCTTCAAGGTCGTGTGGCAGGTGCTGCAGGCCTTGCGCGCTCACGACGATCGGTTTAACGCCACCGTCAACAAGCTCGAGCTCAACAAGAAGAAGGCCGCAGAGTCCATCCTGGTCGGGCACGTCAGCGGGCCCGCCGACGAGGACTTTGCCGGCGTCTCAGCGGACACGGCCGGTGACGGCGGTACAACCGGCGACGCTGCTGCGGGTGGTGCCAACGCAGCTTCGGCGGTCGCCGAACAGCTGGGACTGTTCGAGATCGAGGACTGGCGCGACGCGATCTACGCCAAGATCGTCGACAAGGTCGGCACCCGCACCTACTGGGAGGACTGGGCCAAGGACGTCACCGACATCGCCCGCGCCCAGGAAACCCGCATCCGGGCCCTGCTCGATGGTGCCAATGCCGTGGTCACCGAAGCGTTCGAGCGATTCGTCACCGCTTTGCAGGCGAACCTCAACGACTCGATCCACCGAGACCAGGCGATCGAGATGCTCTGCCAGCACTTGATCACTAAACCGGTATTCGACGCCCTGTTCGAGGACTATGACTTCGCCGGCCACAACCCGGTTTCGAAGGTCATGCAGGCCATGGTCGACACCCTGCACGACGCTTCCCTCGAAGCCGAAACCGAGAAGCTGGAAGGCTTCTACGCCTCGGTCCGGATGCGCGCCGACGGCATCGACAACGCAGAGGGCAAGCAGCGCATCATCGTCGAGCTTTACGAGAAGTTCTTCCGCCTTGGCTTCAAGAAGGCTGCCGACGCCATGGGCATCGTCTACACCCCGATCCCGGTCGTGGACTTCATCATCCGCGCCGCCGACGACGCACTGAGAGCAGAGTTCGGTAAGTCCCTGACCGACGAGGGCGTGCACATCCTCGATCCGTTCACCGGGACCGGAACCTTCATCACTCGGCTCCTGCAGTCCGGCATCGTCCGGCCGGAAGACCTGCTTCGCAAGTACACCTCCGAGCTGCACGCCAACGAGATCCTGCTGCTGGCCTACTACATCGGGGCCATCAACATCGAAGCCACGTTCCATGGCCTCTTCGGCGGGGACTACCGGCCGTTCGAGGGCATCGTGCTGACCGACACTTTCCAGATCGCCGAGGATGGCGACACCATGGACGCCGAGTTCTTCCCGCAGAACAACGCCCGCATCCTCCGCCAGCAGGCAGCCCAGATCCGGGTCGTCGTCGGCAACCCGCCGTACTCGGTTGGTCAGGACTCGGCGAACGACAACAATGCCAACGTCAAATACCCGACGCTCGACGCCGCGATCGAGAAGACCTATGCCGCCCGTTCGACAGCAACGAACAAGAACAGCCTCTACGACTCCTACATCAGGGCTATCCGCTGGGCCACCGACCGCATCGGTGACTCCGGCATCATCGCCTACGTGTCGAACGGCGGCTGGATCGACGGCAACACCGCGGACGGCCTACGACTGTCCCTGGCCGACGAGTTTTCGACAATCTACGTATACAACCTGCGCGGCAACCAACGCACAGCTGGGGAGCAGTCCCGCAAGGAGGGCGGCAAGATCTTCGGTTCCGGCAGCCGCAATACCGTCGCGATCCTGATTGCCGCCAAGAACCCGACCCACACCGGTCCGTGTCGCATCTTCTATCGGGACATCGGTGACTACCTCACTGCAGACGAGAAACTCTCAATCGTCGAAGCCGGAAACCTCACGAACATCGAATGGGCTGAGGTATCCCCGAACTCCGCCGGAGACTGGGTCAATCAGCGCAACGCCAGCTTCGCCAGCTTTCCTGCGATCGGCGATAAGAAGAACATCTCCGGACAGCCGACCGTGTTCGCGACCTATTCGGCAGGACTCAAGTCAGGACGGGATGCCTGGGTCTACAACTTCTCCCCACAGGCGGTTAGGTCCAATATGACCCGCCTGATCGACTTCTACAATGCCCAGGTCGAGGGGTACAAGGAGGCAAAAGCAGCAGGGCGGGCAACAGACGTCGAATCATTTATCGACTACGACCCGACCAAGATCAGCTGGAACCGGGGCACGAAAAATGACCTGGCACGGGGCAGACGATATGCCTATTCACGCGATGCCATGTACGTCGGTGCCTACCGTCCTTTCACCAAGGTCGCGGTGTACTTCGACAGACCGCTGAACGACATGATCTACCAGCTTCCCCGCATCTTCCCGTCGGCCAAGTCTACGAATCTAGGTTTCTACGTAACCGGCGCCGGCTCAGACAAGCCGTTCAGTGTGCTCATCACGGATGCCCTACCTGACCTCGCGTTTTGGGGATCAAGTAATGGCCAGTACTTCCCGCGGTGGACATACGAGGAGAACGTCGCCCCTGCGGATGACCAACTCCGCTTCGAGCCCGACGATGCGTTTGGTTCGAGAGGGCAACGAGTCGACAACATCACCGACGAGGCTTTGGTGGACTACCAGGTGGCTTTCGGCTCGGATGTGGTCAAGGAGGACATCTTTTACTACGTCTACGGCGTCCTGCACAGCCAGCAGTACCGGGACGAGTTTGCTGCCGATCTCAAGAAGATGCTTCCTCGCATCCCGAAAACGGCCACTCCTGCAGATTTCCAGACTTTCGTCCAAGCGGGACGCGACCTGGCCGCCCTGCACGTCGGCTACGAAGGCGTCGACCCCTACCCGTTGGAGGAGACCATCAAGGGCACCCTTGGTACTGCGGACCGAGAGCTGTACCGGGTCACCAAGATGAAGTTTAAATCCAAGACGGACAAGAGCGCGCTGGTCTACAATTCCCACCTCACGCTCTCCGGTATCCCGGACGAAGCACACCGCTACATGCTCGGTTCCAGATCAGCGCTGGAGTGGCTCATCGACCGCTATCAGATCAAGACCGACCCCAAGTCGGGCATCGTGAACGATCCGAACGACTGGTGCGACGAGCACGACGAACACGAAGACCCGCGGTACATCGTGGACCTGGTCAAGCGAATCGTCACGGTCAGCATCGAGACGATGAAGATAGTCGACAGCCTCCCGCAGTTGGACCTGGGCTAGGAACCAGCGGGCCCGCTCATAGACGGCGGGTCGCGCCGGCCTTGCCTATACGTCGTCTGAGTTTTTCGGCATGATCAGGACATGAGCATCGTCGATCTCGATCGTGAGGCCAACGCTCGCAGGCAGAGTCACTTCCGGGACACACCCGGGTTCGAGCTGGTGGTCGCGCTTTCCGCCGCTACCGTGCTGGTGGGCGTGGCGTACACCCTTGTGCCACTCTGGGCTGCCCCCGACGCGTGGGAGCGAGCCAGTGGGCCGTTCCAGGTGGTGTTTGCGGCGATGCTGGCACTCACCGGACCGGCGATCGGTCTCTTCATGGCGGGGGCTCGCGCCGATCGTTGACCTAGCCCCGTGCGGCCGGTTCGCTGTGATGAGCGATCTCTACGGGCGTCGTCGGGAGGTCAGCAGTTTCGCATCGGGACGGGGTATGGGCTTGACCTGCCCTGACCTCGTGTGCCTGCTGGGTGACCACCTGGTGCCTGAGCTGCGGTAATGGCGACCGGATTGGACCATGAATCCGAAAGCTGTTCATGCGGCAATGACAGCCAGCTGGGTTACGGTCACCTCGCCCCGGCAGCTGCGTGTCGCTGAGCAACCCGCGTCCTCAACTGACGTTCCGCTGCTCTTCGTCGTCCTCTTCAATGGTCGTTGAAACAAAAGTGCCCTGATCTCCGACAGGGAGTGCGGGGCATCTTCCGTGTGTCAGGACTCTGTGACGTGGCCGACTTTCGCGGCGGCATCATCTCGCGGTAGCGTCCCCGCCCGGGTGCAAACCCCCCATACTGGGGTACGACACTGACAAAGCAGAAGCCGGCGGGAGGGGATATCGATGGTCGATCGGTTCACAGATCCACTCTTCACCCCGACCGAGGTAGCCCAGTACCTGCGGATCCCGCAACCGACCGTCTACAACTGGCTCGGCGAAGGCGACACTGAACACGCCCTGGTCCACAAGATCTCCGGTCAACCTCGCGGGCACGCCTCAGTTCCGTTCATCGCGCTCGTTGAGGCTTATGTCCTTCGGGCTCTGCGCGAGCTCCACCTAAAGAAGAGCCAGATTCGTGCCGCAGCCGAGGATGTGCGTCGAGAGTTCAAGACCCCGTACGCGCTCGCCAGCAAACGCATCGCCACCGACGGCATCGACATCTTCATCCACCATGCCGACGATGACCTCGTGCGCGCCGGCGACCAGCAGCGTCCAATGCGCGAGATCATCGACGAGCATCTGCGGTACATCAGCTGGGACGCCAGCAAGGATGGCTTCGCCACTCAGTTGCGGCTACGGCAGTTCCCGGACATCGCTCCGGTGATCATCGACCCCCGGTTCGGATGGGGCGCGCCGATCGTCGAACGCACTAAGATTCCGGTCCGCGCCGTGATCGATCTCTTTTCCGCTGGAGAGTCGATCGATACCGTCGCCGACGAGTACGGACTCACTCATGATGAGGTGGAGGCGATCTGCCAGGCGGCATTGCGTGCAGCCTGAGTTCTTCTTCGATCGCGGCCTAGGTAAAACCGTCGCCCGGGAGCTACGCGCCCTCGACTGGACAATCCACCAGATCACCGACCATTTCCCCCGCGACGCGCAGGACGTGCCCGACGAGGAGTGGACTGAGTACGGCCTCACCCGCGGCTGGGTTCCGTTGTGCAAGGACAGCCGGATCCGCGGCCGAGACGTCGAGCGCGAGCCCGTCGAGCGCTACGACGCCGTGTTGTTTTACCTCGACAACCAGCAACTGCTGATCAAAGACATGGTCACGCGCATCCACCAGTCCCAACGGCACATCCACCGTGCGATCGAGCGCGGCGGTCCGGCGCTGTACGCGATCGGAGCGAACGGCATTCGCAAGACCTGGCCGTGACGCGGCGCATCCCACGATGGCCATGGGCCCGCCTCGAAGGCCTGTACTTCGCATCCTGCCTCGATGTCCAAGTCCACCTCGTTACGGATCCGGGTCTCAACCACTGTGACCGGCGCGCACGCCTACCTCCTGCCGTCCAGCCCGGGACATCCCTGCAGACGACGGAACTTCGTATATGGGACGCTGGGCGACCTCAGACAGCTGTTTACTGACCTCCTTACGGGGCACCGGTTGGGAAGGACACACATGGAACAGGGTGATGAGTGGGTCTACCGAATCAGGGACGATGCGCCTTCGGAACGGGTGCGAATCGCCGAAATCCAGAAACGGAAGCAATCGTTCCGTGTCGATATTGAGTTCCTTGACGGTGAGAAGGCAGGGCAACGGGAGAACGTCCCGGGTAAGCGCCTTCGAGCGCCGTGGGCAAGCGTTCAGCGGTATGACCAGCTGATGTCCGACTGGGCACGCCTTCGCGCCTGCACCCTTACAGACGTCGAGGACGGTGCAATCGAGACAGTGTTTCGGCTCTTGATCCCGACGGAGACTGCAGTTCTAGAATGGGATCCAGTCGAAAGAGCGACAACCGTCACCGACCCAGAAGAACTTGAGAAGCTCATCGGACGCCCGATCGACGAGGTGCGGGCAGAATGCGAGTCGTTCGAACTGGACAGTACCTGCGTGTTGTCGCCGATCGGGTCATTGAAAATCTCGGAGTGGGCCTGCCAAGTCAATCCCATGCGGGTGCTCGACTGGGTCCTGGAGGAGGAAAAAGAGGCCCGTCACAGATCGAAGTACGGGCACGCTGACCGAGGTCGAGGCGGAGCCGAGGACTCGGTTGTCCCAGCAGAGCAGGACCACAGCTTCTACCTCAAGTATCAGCGGCCTGAACACGAGTTGTTGAGGCAATGGTGCGGCCACCGCGCCGTCACGTTGCAGGAACGGCTGCTCGCCGCCGAGGCTGAAGTTCATCGCCTTGATGTCCTGCTCGCATCAGTCGTCAAACATTTGAAGGTCAGCGGCGACACCCACTTTGCGGAGAGTCTCATGCGAGAGCATGTCGAAGACCAGGTCACGCCGACGAACCTCAGACCAGTTGTCGAGCGCCCACTGGCCTGGTGGGACGTCCCGTCCCCTCCTCGGCCCAGATTTCGGGGACGATGGTTCTAGAGCTTCGAGGCGCTCTACATGCCTTGCCTGGGGTGATGGGCGGAAGCCATATGCGGCGATCACTCGCCATTTCGTGACCAGTTGCCTTCCCCCCGAACGTTCGAGAGGATTGCACTTCCTGCTCGGATCAACACCTTTGGATGGAACTAATGACCACAGCCGCTGGACCTGACCTCGTGCTTGTTTGCCCCCAGTGTGAGAAGGCCGAACTGGCCTTTTCCTCGGATGGCGTTGAGTGCAGTACGTGCGGCGAGGCGGACAGCCCCGACGCCCTGGCAAAGTCCTACGTCGAGAGGATCCTCGGCGTGAGCGAGTACACCGCTGTTTCTGATGGCGAAGTGTTCCCGGTTTTCTCCTGCAAGGAGTGTGGCGGGGAATCATTGGTTCGAGGTGTGAAGCTCCAGCCGGAAGATGACTCTGAGTACGTACATCCGAGCGACGTTTCTCCGGAAGCATGGGCATGCTTCTCCTGCGGAGACACCTGCCTCGAAGGCGAGCTCGTCTACTGCGAAGAGGGCAGCCACGTCGGGCCAGCAATGACCAACGATATGTGCGTCGAGTGTTTCCAGGCGAAGGTCGACAGTGAGTAGACCTGTCCGGGTCCGCAGCGGGTCCGCAGCACGACTTTGACTCGCCGTTTCTCCCTCATCTCACCAACGGTCGAATCTGCTGGTCGGGCGCTTTTTGCTCACACAACTCACATCGACAAATTTCACCGTTTCCCGAGAAAGGGTCGTTCGGGACGAAGAGGTCGTGGGTTCGAATCCCGCCACCCCGACAGTGATAAGCAGTTCAGAGGCCCTTTCCGCAGTGCGGAAAGGGCCTCTGGCCTTCTCACGGGTCGACTGCCCCGACAGTCCACTTTCGAAATGTCAATGGATCGACTCGTGCACCATCGCCGCGATTCGACGTTCGAGATCATTGAACGCCACCGACGTCACGTCCCGCTCATCTCCGAGGTCGATGTCGACGATGTCGCGGATGTGGCCCGGCACTCCGTGCGAGGCACCGCCCGTCATGACGACCACGCGATCCGACAGGTACACAGCCTCCTCGATACTGTGCGTCACGAAGATGACAGTTGTGCCCTCCGCCTTCTGGATCCGCGCCAACTCGTGCTGAAGAGTGGTTCGCGTCAGCGCGTCGAGAGCGCCGAAGGGCTCATCCATCAGCATCACTGCCGGATTGTTGGCCAGCACCCGTGCAATCGCCACGCGCTGCTGCATACCTCCGGAGAGCTGATGCGGGTACTGCTCCGCGAACCGCTCGAGCTGAACGGCGTGAATGTACTTGTCGGCCTGTTCGTTCGCGATGTTGCGACCCAGTCCGCGCTGGCGGGGACCGTATGCGACGTTTTCACGCACGGACATCCACGGGAAAAGTCCGTAATCCTGGAAGACGACGCCTCTCTCCGGGCCGGGGCCGCGTACCGGATTACCACCGACCACGAGGTCTCCCGAGGTCTGCGCCTCGAAACCGGCGAGCATCCGGAGCAGTGTGCTCTTCCCGCAACCGCTGGCGCCGACGAGGCACACGAATTCACCGGATTCGATCGTGAGGTCAACGCCCGCGAGCGCCTGGACGGCACCCGGACCGTCGCCGTACTGCTTGGAGAGGTCCCGGATAACGATATCGGCGGCCTGCGCGGCTCGACCGGCCTGCGGCGCGAGGGTCGTTACTGCGTTCGACATGGGATTGCCCTTTCGTCGTCAAGTGTGGATGCGGGTCAGGACAACCCGGGTCGGCTACCGGTCGCAACCTTCAGGATCCATCCCATCAGCCGGTCGGTGATGAATCCGGCCAAGCCGATGAAGACCATGCCGGCGATGATCAGGTCGGTACGGCTCATGTCCCGCGCCTGGGTGATCATCGCGCCCAGACCGGTGGAGATGCCTACGGTCTCGCCGACGACCAGCACCACCCAGGACAAGCCGAGCGCGATGCGCAACCCGCTCGTGATGCTTTGCATCGCACTGGGAATGATGATCTTGTAGAGCGTTTTCGGCTGCGGCGTCCCCAACATGGCGGCCGCCTCGAGGAGACGCGGCGGAACCTGGGCGACGCCCATGACCGTGTTGAGCAGGATCGGGAAGAACGCGGCAATGAAGATCAGGAAGATCGTCGAACGGTCGCCGTAGCCGATGATCAGCAACGCCAGGGGTGCCCATGCTGTGACCGGGATGGGACGGACCAGGTTCACGGTCGTCTCGAGGGCTCGACGCACCGGCCCGAAACGGCCCATCAGCACGCCCAGTGGGATCGCCAGGGCAGCCGCGAGGAGAAAGCCGTTGAGCACGCGCAGGGTGCTGGCGGCGAGGTGTCGCCAGAGCGATCCGCTGTACGCATCATCGTGAATGCCACCGAACGTGACGTCCCACATCCTGCGAGCAACCTCGCCCGGTGGTGGCAGGAATTGCATTTGAACGCCGAGCGGGAGCGTCCAACCGAACCGCACGCCGAGGCTCCAGAAGCCGCCGAGCAGAACCAGGACCGGCAGACCGTAGAAGACAGCCGCTGTCTTTTTGAGGGCAGCGAGCGGGGCGGACACGACAGCAGTGCGAACTCGGGGAGTTGCAGGCGGAACGGGCTGATTGGGTGTCTTACGGCTGATCACGTCGGTCATCACTGGTCCGCCTTCTGGAACGAGTCGTCGATGAATACCTTCAGGTCGGGTTCGACCGGGATCTGGCCCAATGCCACCATCTGCCGGGTGAGCGCCGCGACCTGGCTCCGGTAGTCGTTGGAAAGATCAGAACGAGGCCAGATGTTGGCGATCGCGGTCTCGGCGACCTCGGAGTCGAGTCCGAACTCTCCGACCACGCCCTGCTGCCACACGTCGCGTTCGGCATCCAGGAACGCTGCCGTCTCGGCGTGTACGTCGACCAGCGTCCGCACCAGATCGGGGTTCTCGTCGATGGTGCGCTGTGTGGTCGCGAGCCCGATGTTCACGCGGCCAACCGGGGTTTCATAGGGAGAAATCAGGCTGTGCGCGCCTGCCTTGATCGCGGTGGCCGGACCGAGTTCCGCAGACGAGAACGCCGCGATCTGGCCGGTCGACAACGCGTTCGCCATATCGGAGAAGGGGAGGTTGACCAACTGGATGTCGCGGTTCGCATCCAATCCGTTCTGCGCGAGGGTGAGCCGGAGCAGAATCTCCTGTGAGGAACCGAGCGGGAATCCGACCTTCTGCCCCCTGAGGTCCTCGACCGTCTCGATACCCGCTGCCGCGACAATGCCCGTGCCGCCATCCGCGGCGGAAGCAATCAATCGAACATCCTGTCCCGCAGCCGCACCCGCAAGGAAGGCGGGGACGCCGGCGACACCGAAATCGATTGCTCCGCTGACCAATGCATTCTTGATGTCCGGTGACGTGTCGAACACGACGACCTCGACGGAAGTTCCCGCGGGCGCGAACCGGTCGTACAGGAAGGGATGGAACAGGTGGGGCTGACCTCTCAGCGTGCCGACCTTCACGATGTTCGTGCTGCCACCGTCGCCGGTTGGTTGCGCCGCGAACGTGGCGTCGATGTTGCTGCACGAGGCCGTGAACAGCATGGCGAGACCAGCCGCAGCGACGGCGAGTTGCCGAAATAAACGAAGGGGCACGGGAACTCCTGGGGTAGAACAACGAAATCAGGGTGACCTGCTGCAAAGAGGCGCTGGTCAAGTGGAATACAAGGCTGTATCCGTGGTGTATACAGTCGCCCGGTTCGGTTACCCCGAGCGTTCCGCTACGTGACAGCGTTGTTACGAGTCGTCGCCGTCCGTAAGTGTCACGTCACACGGGGACTCTTCCGAGAAACGCGCGCCAGCCGCCGAATTCGGTGATGTCCTCGCCCACGGCAGCGGACGCCGGTGTGCAGGTGAAGCCGATGACAGGCGTGCCGTCCGAGAGAGTGATCGCGGTGAGCGCCATCGGCTCGGGTAGTGCCGCCAAGAAACTGCCGAGTCCCGCTCGTGAGATGCGGTACAACTCACCGGGAATCGACCGGCCCTGCCCTCCGGGACTGTGCACCAGGCCAGGCTTGGCCGGCAGCGTAGCCAGTCGGACCATGATGTAGTCGTCCGTCGTCTCGATGTCACGTTCGTAACGGGCACCCATCGCCTCGAGCTGAAAATGAAGTGGCTCGCCCCTCAAGTGCGCGCCGAACACAGCCAGCGGCACGCCCACCTCCGGCGCAAGCGGCGCACTGCGGACCCCTGCAACCAAGGCTGCGACGTCGAGTGCCACCTGGTCCCCGAACGCCGGCGTGATCGTCATGAAACCGAACGATTCACCGGGCGCACCCTCGGCGGGCACCGCGACCGAAGCCATGTCGAGCAGGTTGCAGAAGTTGGTGAAAGTACCGAGACGCCGGTTGATCTCGACCGGCTCGGCCAACACGTCTTCGATCAGCGGGTGCTCGGTGGTGGTGGGCAGTAGCAGCGCGTCGATGTCATCGAACAGCTCGGCTGCGAAACGCTTCGCATGCGCCAATGTTCCTATGTCGCTCGCGAATTCGTGGGCTGACTTTTCCCGCGCGTTCAGAATGATGGCCGCGACCGTCGGATCGAGCGCGGCCTCCGGGTTCGCAGCGACGAACGATCCCACAGCGTCGAAGCGTTCGGCGACGAGCGCACCGTCGTACAACAGCCGGGCTGCCGCGAGCAGGGGCTCGATGTCGACCTGAACCACCTCGGCGCCGGACCTCTCCGCACGTTGGACGGTGGCCGCGAAACTACTGCGGTACGTGGGCGACAGCATTTTCAGCTGCGTGTCGATCGGTACGCCGACGCGAGGTGCCGACGGGGCGGACAGCGTAACGTCGGCCGGCCATACCCGGCTCCGCGGGTCGGCGGCATCCGGACCGATCATCACCGACATCGCGAGGGTGGCCACATCCAGGCTCGGCGCCATCACGGTTACGCAGTCGAAGTCGGCACAGGCGGGGACGACGCCTCGGGTCGGGACCAAACCGAGAGTGGGCTTGATGCCCACCACGCCGTTGAACGTCGCCGGCACCCGTCCCGATCCGGCCGTATCGGTGCCCAGTGCGAAGTCGACCATCCCCAGGCCTACCGCGGCGCCCGATCCGGAACTGGAGCCGCCCGAGACCCGCTCGGGGTGATGCGCCGCACGCACCCGCCCATACGGGCTGCGCGTCCCCACCAGTCCGGTCGCAAACTGATCGAGGTTGGTTTTGCCGAGCAGGACAGCGCCGGCCCGCAACAGCCGCTCCACCGCGGGTGACGACTCCGCCGGGACGTAGGCGAACTCCGGGCACCCCGCGGTGGTCGGCAGTCCCGCCACATCGATGTTGTCCTTCACCGCGAAGGTCGTGCCGGCCAGCGGCAGCGCCTCTCCCGCCGCGATGCGAGCCTCGACCGCCGCAGCATCGGCGAGGACGTCGTGCTCCGCGCGCAACGTAATCCAGATTTCCGGCCGGTCGCACTCGGTGATGCGGGCGAACGCATGCATGACACGTTCGCTGGGGGTCGCTTCGAAGACCGTTGTCATAGTGACCGCTTTCTCGGGCGGGCCGTGCGACGACCCAGAGATGTATACGTCGCTGTATACATAAATGGAGCGTTGTTACAGACGCGCTACGCGGCGTGACCGTTTGATGTCACCGGATGCGAAAGGGCGTCCTGCGGGGGCCGTTCGCAAGAATCGGCGCACTCGGAATTGATACCTAGAGATTGTTTACAGCTTCGACGGCGAGCTCATCATGGCTTCCAGCCCCGAGGACATCTCTCTAGTACTGGGCGTGGACGTACGCGACCAGACCGCCGGCTACGTGCGCGCCTCTCGCACACGGGGTGCTGAGGTCAGGGCAGCAGACGGTCGAGGAAGCCGTTGCTGAACACGCGATGGGGGTCGTTGCGGTCGAACGCCGCCAGGGCGGCGTCCCAGCCCTCGTCGGACGACAAGCCCTCGCGATACATCGCGGGTATGGTGCCGCCGAGGAAACCGGCGTCGCGGTACCCGCCCTCGTTGTCGAAGGCCCACCCCTTCGACCATTCGGATCGGAAGGTCGCGTAGTCGCCCGAGTAGCGGTCGGCCATCCACTGTTCCATCTCGCGGAAGAAGGCGGACAGTCCCGCGGTGCCCGGAATCGACACGACGTTCATCCAGATCGCGGTGTCCCAGTCCGGACGGTCGGGCCGGGGACGTACCGGTGAAAGATTGGGAGCGCCTGCCGAATCGGTGAGGACCTCGGATTGGTCGTCGATGCGGCACAACCGGACCTCGAACGGCATGTTGACCGGATACTGCCCGAGCGACGCGTAGTACGTCATCCGCTCGTGCAGCCACGTCGTGAATTCGTGGATGACTTGCGCGATGTTCTCGCGCCGGGTCACCACCACGCCTCCACCGGCGACGACCCGCAACGTGGTGGCCCGAAGGTAGAACATCAGGTCTTTCGACCATCCCCACAGATCGCTGGTGTCGGTGGCCACGAGTCCCGCTGCGACCGCGCCGAACTGAGAGGCACCGAACGCGGGAGTGATGGCCTGGTTGCCGCTCGCCACCTGAGCGAGCGCATCGGTCACCGGTTCGGGGATGGAGTCGGAGAACACGTAAGGATAGGGGCCGAAGACCTCACGCGATTCTGCCGGTTTCTCCGGACTGACCGACCAGGTCTTGAGCCACGGCGTCTCCGTGAACGGAAACCAGATCGCTTCGACGCGTCCGTGTTGTTCGACGTAGCTTTCGAACGTGCGGCCCGGCGCACCGGGCGGGGCGAACAGTTCGCGCCACGGCACGTCGGTGGAACTCTGGCAGCGCACGCGGTAGTTCGCGCCGGCCTGCAACGTGACCGAGGTGACGAAGGTTCGTCCGAGGTGCGCGAGCAGAGGCGTGATTTCGGCGTCGGAGCGACGGAACTCGCGCAGTTCGTAGGACCCCGCGGCGTCGTTCCATACAACGGCGGTGAGGGCGAGCACGAGGTTCGACAGCGATCCGAACGACTGGCCGGCAACGACCGCCTCACCGGCGGCGGGGTACGTGGAGCCGTGTGCTCCGATCGACAGGGCACCGGCGATCGAGATGTCCCCGATGGCCGGGGAATTCGCCCAGCCGAGCCCCTCTCGTTGGAGGGCGCTCAGGATGGCTTCGATGCTCGCGCCGGCGTCGGCGGTGACCGTCGCCGGATAGCCGGTGGGATCGACCGATACAGAATTCAGTTGCGACATGGTGTCCACCAGGACGACCTTCTCGACGTTCTGCCCGGCTTCGAGGGTGAGGGGGCTCCAGCTGTGCATGGAGCCGCGCGGCCGAATCCGGAAGCCGTGGATCCGCGCCCAGTCGGCCAGCCGCACGATGTCCTGGGCGTCACGGGCAGTCGCGGTCCACACTGCGTCGAATTCGATCGTCTTCGCCCAGTTGACGAATCGCTGCTGCGCGAGCGGAATGTCCGCGGGGAAGTTCGGGGGCGCCGCGATGGTCGCGGCCGGATCGCCGAGCGGCACAGCACCCGCGCGGCTCCACCCTGTCCCCATCACGAGCGCGGCGCCGGCCGCGGCACCGAGAAGACCACGGCGACTGAGGATGGGGCCAGAGGCGCGAATGCTCACGGTGGCGAGCTCCGTTCTGTCGGGACGAGCCGGGCTATGGCCTAAAAATAGAACAAGTTCTCTTTTTTGGCCATAGCCCGGCAGGCCGACAGTCCCCAGAGTTCGGACCCGCCCGGGTACGAGGCGGCGCTACCTCGTCAGGACGCGAGGCTAGAACGCGAGACCGGAAGCCTCGAGGGTCTCCATGATGTACTCGGGAGCACCGTCGATGGACCACACGGCAAAAGCCACGGTCGCGAGGGTCAGTGCGGGACCGAGGATCCCCATTTCGAACGGCCCTCCGGCCCTGATCGCGATCATCTTCGGGAGTTTGATCTCCCACCATCGGGAACCTCTCCACGGGACGAACGGTGCAAGGAAGGGAATCCCCTCCTTCGTGATGGCGTCGCCGATACAGTGCGTCACGCATCCCAGCGCCACCGCGACACCGAGCCCGGTCGACCCCACCTCCCCCGGGAACCATCGCCACGTGAGGATCGACAGCACCGCCGCGACAGCCGTGACGGTGAACCACCCGTTCTTCTTCGCCCAGTTACCGAACAACCCCCGCAATGCCAGGCCCAGGGTCACAAAGAGGACCGCGATGACTGCTGCCCGGTCGAATCGCGCGACGAGCAGGGACACCCCCGTACCGAGCAGAGCAGCGAACAGCGCGGTGTGGGTCATCGTGCGGTGCCCCCCACGACGCTTTCCGTCGCGCCGGCCCTTGGTGATCGAGTAGTACCCCAGCGACACCTTGTCGATCCCTCGCGCCGCGACCTGACTGATCGGGCCGAACGAACGCGACACGGTCGATTGCGCCGTGTCGAGGTCGGGTAACAGTGCTGCGCCGGAACAGACGGCCGCGAACGCGAAGGCCTCGGCCGTCGAGGTCGGCCCGCCCCATTCGCGGGGAAGCACATCGGCGACGATGAGGCCGACGAGCGCCCCTGACACTGCATGGGTAGGGCCCATCACCATCTCGCACAACACCTTTCGACACACGGAATCGAGTCCGGCCCCGGTGGACGAGCCACCGGGGCCGGACTATCAACCTAGCAATCACACCCGACCCACCCGTCACACGGATGTTCGAATGCGCCGAAAGGCAGACGAGGAGCGCTTACGCTCCCGCGCGCACGCCTTCCTCGACCTTCTTGCCGAGTTCCGCGTCGACGTTGCGCCAGTATTCGAAGATGCGCTCGTAGAGTGCCTCCGAGGTCCCGCCCAGCACGTGGCCGATGATGTTGTTCGCCAGTCGGTCGCGCGCCTCGTCGTCGAGAACCTCGCGGACGAGGATGCCGGCCTGAACGAAATCGCCGTCTTCCGGGTGTTCGATGTATCCGGCGCGCACCGCTTCGGTACCGAACGTCCACAGCCCGTCGTCGCCGGCACGCTCGGGATCGGCGTGCGGCCCACCGAAACTGTTCGGCGCGTACACCGGCGTGTCCGGGTCGTTGAACCGGTACGTCATGGTGCCGTCCTGCGAGTAGGAGTCGACGGTGTTCTTCGGTGCATTCACCGGAAGCTGGGCGTGGTTGGCGCCGATCCGGTAGCGATGCGCATCGGCATAGGAGAACACGCGGCCGAGCAGCATCTTGTCGGGCGACAACCCGATTCCGGGAACGACGTTCGAGGGCGCGAACGCCGCCTGCTCGATTTCGGCAAAGAAATTGCGCGGGTTGCGGTTCAAGGTCCAGGTGCCGACCTTGACGAGCGGGTAGTCCTTCTGCGACCAGACCTTGGTGACATCGAACGGGTTGAAACGGTAGGTCTCCGCCTCGGCGACCGGCATGATCTGTACGTGCAACGTCCAGCTGGGGAAGTCGCCCCGCTCGATCGCGTTGTACAGGTCGGCCCGGTGGAAGTCCGGATCGGTGCCGGCAAGGGTGTCGGCTTCCGTCTGGGTCAGGAACTCGATGCCCTGGTCGGTCTTGAAGTGGTACTTCACCCAGAAGCGCTCACCGGCGGCGTTGATCCACTGGTAGGTGTGCGAACCGAAACCGTCCATGTTCCGCCACGAGCGCGGGATGCCGCGGTCGCCCATGAGCCAGGTCACCTGATGTGCCGACTCCGGCCGCAGGGTCCAGAAGTCCCACTGCATCGTGTGGTCGCGGAGGCCCGACCCACGCAACCGCTTCTGGGAGTGGATGAAGTCCGGGAACTTGATCGGATCCTTGATGAAGAAGACCGGGGTGTTGTTACCGACGATGTCGTAGTTGCCCTCTTCGGTGTAGAACTTCACGGCGAAACCGCGGGGGTCACGCCAGGTGTCGGGACTGCCCTGCTCGCCCGCAACTGTTGAAAAGCGCACGAGTGAATCGGTTTTCGCACCCGGCTGAAAGAGTGCGGCCTTGGTGTACGCGGAAACGTCTTCCGTGACCACCAGTTCGCCGAATGCTCCGCCGCCCTTGGCGTGCACGACACGCTCCGGCACGCGCTCACGGTTGAAGTGTGCGAGCTTTTCGATCAGGTAGTGATCGTGCAGGAGAATCGGTCCTTGGGTTCCCGCAGTGAGCGATTCGTTGTCGCTCGCGACGGGAATACCGACGTCGTTGGTGGTGAACCGGGTGTTCGACATATCAGTGTCCTCCGAATTGCATGCCCGGATTTCGGGTGTGCGTGATCGGCACGGGCCGCGAGAAGCGAGTCCGTGCTGGTGAAGAGATGAAAGATGAGTGGAGATTCAGGGAACGGCTAGCGGCAGTTCGCGCACAGTCCCCAGAAGGTGACCTCTGCTTCGTCGACGACGAAACCGTGGTCGTCGGATGGGGTCAGGCACGGCGCCGCGCCGACGACGCAGTCGATGTCGACCACCGAACCGCAGTTCCGGCAGACGAGGTGGTGGTGGTTGTCGCCGATGCGCGTCTCGTACCGGGCCGCCGATCCGGCAGGTTCGATTCGCCGGAGCAGTCCGGCACCCACGCACGCCTTGAGAACGTCGTATACGGCCTGGGTGGACACAGATCCGAGAGTCTCCCGCACTCGGGCGGCGATGTGGTCGGCATCCGAATGGGGATGCTCGGCAACCGTTCCCAGCACGGCAACTCGTGGAGCCGTCACCCGCAGGCCCGCGGAACGCAGTTGTTCCGTGGGGTCGAAGTGATGCCCGTCCATTCGTTGCATGGGAACCAGTATACCCCTTTTCTGGAATTAGTCAAGAAAAGGGGCATACTGGTCTACTTCGCAGGTCCGGTGCTCATCCGTCCGGAGGTGATGACGATGCCGTGGTGGGTTCCCGGACGCAGCCAGCGGCTCAGCGTCGGCCCTTCCGCCTCCACCCCGACACGTGCGTACCGGAACTTGCCACGCAGTCGCGCGGTCGCGCGAGAGATCGAACCGTCGTCACCGGGCTGTGCGAAGGTGAGTCCACCGATGATCGGCAGTTCCGGACCGCGAGGGCGAGCCGAGGTCGCGACCTTCCATCCGCCCCCGGCTGCGGAGAAGTCGCCGAGCACATCGCCCGAGAACGTCGCCAGCACCTTCGGCAACCGCCAGTGCGCCCGGCCGCCGTGCACCGACGGTTCGGAGTCGACCGCGATGAACGGCACCGCCATCGCCGGGATCAGTCCCCGTCGTAACACCGGGCTGGCCAGTATCTCGCGATAGGGCCCCACCGGGGAGTCCAGGTAGTCGACCATCATCGCGAGCGTGATCGGGAGGGTCGGGCCCTCGGGCCCGTATTCCGCGGCGGCAGGCGTACTGCGGTGCCACCACAACGTCGCCCGTACCGCTGCCGGCCACGGCGGGGGCGGCGACGTCGGCCATTCGATGCGCTCGTCTGCGCTCTCAGGCACTTTCCACAGCACGGTCTGCGTCCTTTCGTCGAGTCGGATGGATCGGGAGTCGGAGCGCAGCAGGAGCGCCGGCAGGGACCGTCGGTTTCACGGGAGGAACCGCGGTCACCGGTTCGTAGGGTGCGCCGAGTGGAGGCCGGGTGTCGTTCGCGCCCTTGTTCGGCCACAACGCCATCGCCCGCTCGGCCTGCGCGGTGATCGTCAGCGACGGGTTGACCCCGAGGTTGGCACTGACGACAGACCCGTCGACGACGTGCAGACCGTCGTGCCCGTAGACACGCAGGTACGGGTCGACGACGCCGCGTTCGGGAGAATCACCGATCGCACAGCCGCCGAGGAAGTGCGCCGTCATCGGGATGTTGACCAAGTCGACGATCGAACCGCCCGGGTCGCCTCCGATCTTCTGCGCGATGCGGCGGATCGCCTCGTGCCCGACCGGAATCCACTCCGGAGGCCGCTCCCCCGGTCCCGGCTTGCTGGTCAGCCCGCGACCGAGCGGGGTGCGCCTGGTCTTCAGTTCGAGGGAGTTGTCGTCCGTCTGCATCACCAGCGCGATCACGGTACGTTCCGACCAGTTCCGCACGGACAGGTTCCGCAGGAACGCACCCGGATTCCGGGCCGCGACACCGAAAAATTTCACCACGCGGGGCACCCGGCCGCCACCGTCGACGAGCATCGCCTGGATCATCCCGATGAGATTGCTTCCCTTGCCGTACCGCACCGGTTCGATGTGGGTGTGATCGTCGGGATGGAACGACGACGTGATCGCCACACCGCCGGTGTAGTCCACGTCGCGATTCCGGGCGGTCGCCGCGAGTACCGCCTCGGAGTTGGTACGCACGACCGTTCCGAGGGTGCTCGACAGGTTGGGCAGATCCCCGGTCTCGCGGCTCGCGAGCAGCAAGCGTGCGGTTCCGTAGGTGCCGGCGGCGACGACCACGTGGTCGGCGGTGAACACGGTGCGGCGCTTACGAATGCCGTCGGTGCTCCGGGTGTGGACCTCGTAGCCACCACCGGGGCGGGGAACCACCCGGGTCACCGTGGTCAGTGCATGGATCACTGCGCCCGCGCGTTCCGCGAGGTACAGGTAGTTCTTCACCAGGGTGTTCTTTGCTCCGACCCGGCATCCGGTCATGCAGCTTCCGCATTCGGTGCAGCCGGTGCGCTCGGGTCCGGCACCTCCGAAGTAGGGATCCGCCACGGTCTTGCCGGGCTCGTCGAAGAACACGCCCACCGGCGTGGTCACGAAGGTCTCGCCGGCGCCCATCTCCTCGGCGACCTCGCGCATCACCTTGTCGGCGGGAGAGGTGGTGGGGTTCGGGCGCACGCCCAGCATCCGGGCGGCCTGATCGTAGTACGGGGAGAGCTCGGCCTCCCAGTCGTCGATATGCCCCCACTGAGGGTCACGGAAGAAGGGTGTGGGCGGCTTGTACAGCGTGTTCGCATAGTTGAGCGAGCCGCCGCCGACGCCTGCCCCGGCCATCACCAGGACGTCGGGAAGCAGGTGCATGCGCTGGACTCCGTAGCACCCCAGTGCAGGTGCCCACAGGTACTTGCGCAGCCGCCAGCTGGTCTTCGGCAGATCCTCGTCCGAGAAGCGACGGCCCGCTTCGAGAACGCCTACCTTGTAGCCTTTTTCGGTCAGCCGTAACGCGGCGACACTGCCTCCGAATCCGGAGCCGATCACGAGAACGTCGAAGTGGGTCATGCTGTTGCTCCTGCCGCGGCGGTCCGCTGTGTGTAGTTCTCGAGATCGAACTGCTTCGTGCGCGCACGGTAATGCCAGGTGAACGTCGGCCACATCACGGAGTTGCGGCCCTTCTCGTCGATGTACCAGCTGCTGCAACCTCCGGCGTTCCAGACCGTCCCCTCGAGGAGCGGATCGAGTTCGTCGGTGTAGCGGCGCTGCGCGTCCCCGGTCACTTCGAGGGCGGTGATCCCGCGGGATCGCATGGTGCGCAAAGCGTCGGCGATATATGCAGCCTGCGATTCGAGCATGTACACGATCGAGCTGTGTCCGAGGTTGGTGTTGGGTCCGTAGACGAGGAACAGGTTGGGGAACCCGTGTACCGAGATTCCCAGGTGGGCCGCGGGGCTTCCGTCCCACGTCTCGGCGAGTGTGCGACCGTCGGTTCCGCGGATGTGGTGGGCGACGGGAGGTTCGGTCGGCGTGAAGCCGGTACCGAAGATGATGGTGTCCACCGGGTACTCGTTGCCGTCCTTGTCGACGACGCCGTTCTCCGTCACCGCGGTGAGCCCGGACGACACCACGCTCACATCGGACCGCGTGATGGTGGGGAACCACTCGTTGGACAGCAGGATCCGCTTGCAGGTGATCGCGAAATCGGGCGTGAGCCGCTCGCGCAGCGTCGGGTCCTGCACCTGCTTGCGGAGCACCTGCCGGGCGCGGCGCTCGAACAACGGCAGGAGGTATTTGCGGGCGAACGGCTTCGTCATGCCCACGACATAGATTTCCTTCTGCCCGTATACGGCGCCGCGCATGAGCTTCTGGGTGAAGGGGAAGCGGCGGTACAACGACCGGACCGAGCGCGCGATGGCGGGGTCGTGCTTGGGCATGACCCACGACGCGGTGCGCTGGAACAGGGTGAGGTGGGCGACGCGGTCGACGATCGCGGGAACGAACTGGATGGCCGATGCCCCGGTGCCGATCACCGCGACGCGTTCACCGGCGAGGTCGTGGTCGTGGTCCCATTCGGCGGAGTGGAAGGTCTTGCCCCGGAACAACTCGAGTCCGGGAACCTTCGGGTAGGTGGGCGTCGAGAGGGCACCGGTTGCGGCGACGAGCACGTCTGCGGTGAGGTCGCCGCGGGACGTCGACACCGACCACACTGCGCGGGCGGCGTCCCACTGTGCCTCCCGCAGTTCACATCCGAACATTGTGCGCTGGGTGACACCCTCGTCACGGGCCACGCGCCGGAGGTAGGCGTAGATCTCTTCCTGGGTGCCGTGGGCACGCGACCAATCGGGTTCGGGTGCGAAGGAGAACGAGTACAGCGCGCTCGGGACGTCGCATGCCGCACCCGGGTAGGTGTTGGCCCGCCACGTACCGCCTACGTCGTCTCCCCTTTCGAGGACGAGAACATCTGCGGTCGGATCCTGGCGCAGCAAGGTAGCGGCCGTTCCGATTCCGCCGAAGCCGGCGCCCACGACAAGGGTGTGCACGTGGTCGGGGAGCATCGCGAGACTCATTTCGACACCAGGGCCTTCCAGACCGGGAGGAGACGCTCCCGGAACTCTCGATCGGATTCAGGGGTACGCATCAGGGCGGAGACGGCGAAACCTCGCGCCAGTTCTATGGCGAGGTCGATGATGTCGGGACTCACCCGGTCGCCCATGATTTCGAGGCAACCGGTGCGCAGCGCGTCGGACACCTTGCGTTCCAGCGGGATCATCGCTGCGTGGAGCGACGGATCGGTCCGGGCCGCGACCCACAGTTCGAGTGCCGCGTCGAACAACGGTCCGGAGAACGCGTCGAACAATGCCTCGAATCCGTACTCCGGGTCGGGGTCGGATTCGAGGATCTCGTGCAGCCGCTTTTCCACCAGATGCTCGATCGCCGCCACGACCAGCGATTCCTTGGTGGGAAAGTGGTGTAACTGTGCGCCACGGGAGACACCGGCGCGGGTGGCGATGCCCTGCGTACTGATGCCCGCGTATCCCTGCTCGACCAGGGATTCCACGGCTGCGTCGAGCAGTTTCCCGCGAGTGGCCGCTGTTCGTTGCGCCTGAGTGCGTGTGGCGCCGGGCACAGTGTCGTGGATCACGCTACGGATCGTAACGGTAAACCAACAAACAGTCCAGACTGTATGTAAACCCCTTTAGGGCGGTTCAGCGACCGGGCCGTCTCATGGGTAGGTGGTCGATACCCGCCTCGACGCAATTCGGGCCGGTGCGCTCGAAACCCAAGCGGCCGTACCAGTCCTCGAGATATGCCTGTGCCAGGATCTCGACGGGTTGCGGATGGTCGTCGATCACCGACTCGATCAAGCGGGCAGCGAGACCCCTGCCCCGGGCCTGCTTCGCGGTCGCGACCCGCCCGATGTGGATGACCGGTCCGTCGGCGTCGAGGACCCGGAGGGTCGCCACCACATCGTCGCCCTCCTCGACCCAGTAGTGCGTCGTGCCGGGCTCGAGGTCGAGTCCGTCGAGTTCGGGCTCGGACACGATCCCCTGCTCGTACACGAACACTTCCGTGCGCAACCGCACGATGCGGTAGAGGGTCGCCGGTGCGATGCGGTCGAGGGTCGCGGAACGAATGGACGTCACACCGGCCATCCTAGGTGGGAGCTCACAGCGAACCCTCGGACGAAAAGCAGCGAGTGGACCACCCCTGGGGATGATCCACTCGCTCGAGTACCGAGATGACGGAGCTCAGACGAGCAACTCCGCGATCTGAATCGTGTTGAGCGCAGCGCCCTTGCGCAGATTGTCGCCCGAGACGAACAGCGCGAGGCCACGGCCATCGGGCGCACCCGGGTCCTGACGGATGCGGCCCACCAGCGAGACGTCGTCACCGGCTGCCGCGAGCGGGGTCGGCACGTCGACGAGCCGGACACCCGGAGCCGCGGCGAGGATCTCCTGCGCACGCTCGACCGACAGGGGCCGCTCGAACTCCGCATTGATCGACAGCGAATGGCCCGTCACGACCGGCACGCGCACGCACGTTCCGGACACGAGCAGATCCGGAAGACCCAGAATCTTGCGCGACTCGTTGCGCAGCTTCTGGTCTTCGTCGGTCTCGCCGGAACCGTCGTCGACCAGCGAACCGGCGAGCGGCAGCACGTTGAACGCGATCGGTGCGACGTACTTGTCGGGTGCCGGGAAATCGACCGCGCCGCCGTCGTGCACCAGCTTCTCCGCGTCGTCGATGACCGCGCGGGCCTGGCCCAGCAGTTCCTCGACACCGGCGATACCGCTACCGGAGACCGCCTGGTAGCTCGAGACGATCAGACGCTGCAGGCCCGCCTCGTCGTGCAGCGCCTTGAGGACCGGCATCGCGGCCATCGTGGTGCAGTTGGGGTTCGCGATGATGCCCTTCGGCGGGTTCTTCGCCTGCTCGGGGTTGACCTCGCTCACGACGAGGGGAACGTCGGGGTCCTTGCGCCATGCCGACGAGTTGTCGACAACGGTCGCGCCTGCGGCAGCGAAGCGCGGAGCCTGCGCACGGGACAACGTCGCACCGGCGGAGAACAGGGCGATGTCGATGCCCGCAAGGTCCTCGTCGGACGTCGCGGCAGCGTCCTCGACGACGATTTCCTCACCCCGGAAGGGAAGCTTCTTGCCGGCCGAGCGAGCCGAGGCGAAGAAACGAACCTTGTCGGCCGGGAAGTTCCGCTCCTCGAGGAGCGTGCGCATGACGATGCCGACCTGTCCGGTGGCACCCACAACAGCAATGGTGGTCATATCTATCGCCCCGTCCCTGCGTGCACGACCGCTTCCTCGGTGCCACCGAGATCGAACGCTGCATGCAGGGCACGCACCGCTTCGTCGAGTTCGGTGTCGTCGACGAGGACCGAGATGCGGATCTCGGAGGTCGAGATGAGATCGATGTTGATGCCGGCGTCGGCGAGTGCCTCACAGAACTTGGCGGTGACGCCGGGATGGCTCCTCATGCCTGCGCCGACGAGGGAGACCTTGCCGATGTGGTCGTCGAAGAGGACCTGCGTGAAGCCGATCTCTTCCTGCCGCTTGGTGAGCAGTTCGACCGCGCGCGGAGCGTCGGAGGTGGGCAGGGTGAAGGTGATGTCGGTCTTGCCGGTCTCGACCTTCGAGATGTTCTGCAGCACCATGTCGATGTTGATGTCGGCGTCGGCGACCGCACGGAACACCTTGGCGGCGTAGCCGGGGGTGTCCGGCAGACCGACCACGGTGATCTTCGCTTCGCCGCGATCGTGCGCAACGCCGGTGATCAGTGCCTCTTCCACAGGGATGTCCTCCATCGATCCGGACACGATGGTGCCGGGCTTGGTGGTGTACGACGAACGAACGTGCACAGGCACGTTGTAGCGGCGGGCGTATTCGACGCACCGCAGCATCAGGACTTTGGCGCCACTCGCGGCCAGCTCGAGCATCTCCTCGAAGGACACCTTCTCGAGCCGCTGTGCGTCCTTGACGATGCGCGGGTCCGCGGTGAACACACCGTCGACGTCGGTGTAGATCTCGCACACGTCCGCCTCCAGTGCGGCGGCGAGAGCGACGGCGGTCGTGTCGGAGCCACCGCGACCGAGCGTCGTGATGTCCTTGCTGTCCTGGCTCACTCCCTGGAACCCGGCGACCAGCACGATGCTGCCCTCGTCCAGGGCCGTGCGGACACGACCGGGTGTGACGTCGATGATCTTCGCGTTGCCGTGGCTGCCCGTGGTGATCACGCCGGCCTGCGAGCCGGTGAACGAGCGGGCCTCGGCACCGAGAGAATGGATAGCCATCGCGACCAGGGAGTTCGAGATTCGCTCACCCGACGTGAGGAGCATGTCCATCTCTCGCGCCGGGGGCACCGGGCACACCTGATGAGCGAGGTCGAGCAGTTCGTCCGTGGTGTCACCCATTGCGGACACCACGACCACGACGTCGTTGCCCGCCTTTTTGGTCTCGACGATCCTTTCAGCGACGCGCCGGATCCGCTCGGCCGTCGCGACCGAGGATCCTCCGTACTTCTGGACGACGAGTGCCACGCTGTCGAACCTCCGGGTCTTGGGAACAAGTCCAGGGGCCAAGCTTACCGATGGCTGTGTGGGGGTCGGTCGGGCCCATCGGGAAAGTGTCGTGCGCAACAACGGGCGGTCGCCGTCGGCGTCACGAACCGGCCGCCCGAATGTTCGACCGGTCTACTTCCTCGAGCCTTCGCCGCAGAAACCGGGCCGTTGCCTCGTTGCCCGTGGTCTTCAGTGCGGCGCGGTACGCGTCGGCGGCGTCGGCCCGGCGCCCGGCGCGCCGCAGCAGATCTGCGCGGGCAGGCTCGATCAACCTGCGCAATCGTGGGTCTTCGGGCAGCGCCTCGAGTGCTGCGAGCCCCGCCTCCCACCCGTCCCGGAACCCGAGGGCAACCGCGCGGTTGACCGCCACGACGGGAGATCCCGACAACTCCAGCAGGCGGTCGTACGCACCGACGATGGTGACCCAGTCGGTCGCGTGCCAGGTCGGAGCGCAGGCGTGGACGGCGGCGATCACCGCCTGGGGCAGGTACGGCCCCGCAGAGCCACCCGCGCGATCGAGCGCGTCGAGACCGTCCCGGATGCGGTCCCCGTCCCACCGCCCGCGATCCTGCTCCTCGAGCGGTCGCACCGCTCCGTCGGCGCCGACTCGCTCGTGACGCCGGCTGTCGTGCAGGAGCATCAGCGCGAGGAGTGCCCACGCCTCCCGCTGGCCGGGCATCAGGTCACACAGCAGCCGTCCGAGCCGAATCGCCTCCGCGCACAGGTCCTCTCGGACCGGTGCGTCACCGGATGTCGCGGAATAACCTTCGGTGAAGACCAGGTAGATGCAGGTGGTGACTTGCGGAACACGTTCGGGCAGAAGGTGTTCCGGAGGTGACCGGAACGGTATCCCCGCATCCCGTATCTTCGCCTTCGCGCGGCTGAGACGCCGCGTCACGGTCGACTCGGTCTGCAAGAACGCCCGGGCGATTTCGGCGGCCGTCAGCCCGCACACCAGACGGAGCGTGAGAGCGACTTGGGCGTCGGGCGCGAGCGCCGGGTGACAGCAGGTGAACAGCAACCGCAGTTCGTCGTCACGCACCCGCGGCACCTCGTCGTCGAGCGCCCCCGGTACGTCGCCGCGCCGCACGGCCGCGACCTCCTTTCCGTCGCGGGCCGCCTCCCGGCGGATCCTGTCCAGGGCACGCCGACGCGCAACGGTGGTGATCCACGCGCCGGGATTCGCGGGTTCGCCCCGGTCCGGCCAGGTCCGCAATGCGTCGACGAAGGCGTCCTGAACGGCGTCCTCCGCAAGGGTGAGATCGCCGGTGAATCGCGTCACCGCTGCTACCGCGCGGCCGTGCTCCGCGCGAAACACCCGGGCGACGTCCATGCGGCCACTCCGCTACTCGTCGACCATGCGGCGTAGTTCGACGCATCCCCGGGGGCCCACCGGGATCTGCAGCGCGAGTCCCACTGCGGTGGCGCGATCGGGCGCGGACAACACGTACAGGCCGTTGGCGATCTCGGTGGATTCGGAGAACGGCCCGTCCGTCAGCATCACCTCGCCGCCCTTCGTGCGAACCGTGGTCGCCGAGGCCGGGGGGCGGAGTGCTCCTCCCGCGCGCACCGCCGAGCCGGCCGCCTCCGTGAATCGGGCATGCGCGGCCGCACCCTCGTCCCAGGCCGGGGTACCCGGATCGTCCGCGCCGCCGGCGGGTTCGCGCAGCAGTGCAAGCCAGCATCCGGCGCTGTGCGGCGTGGAGAACCACTCCACCATCGGCCACAACTCGATGTAGCCGTTGTCCATGTCGGGAATCCGGCGTACGAGGTCGAGAGCGGCATCGACATCGTCCGCCTCGAAGATGTAGAACCCGCCGACGACCTCGTTCGACTCGGCGAACGGACCGTCCGTCACCAGCGGGGTGCCGCCGGTGTTCCTGACGGTCGCCGCTTCGGCCACCGGATGCAGCGCACCGCCGCCGACGATCGCCGGACCGGCGTACGCGTCGAAGACCGCATGATGCGCCACCGATTCCTCGAACTCCGGGGTGCCCGGGATGGAGGCGGGCCCGCTTTCCGGTTCCGCCAGCAACGCCAAGTACTTCATCTCGCTATCCTCTCGTCTCGGAAAGGGGCGGGAAGCCCCTTTGCAAAGACGACGAACAATCGGAGCCCTTTCGGACAAAGCGGGGGCCGGCGGTGCAACGAGGTGTCGTGGCGTTTACACTGCTTGGCATGCAGCGCGCGCTTCTCCTCGGCCGCCGCGGCGGGATCTGACCAGACCGGCTTCCCGTCGCGGGGTTTCTACGCGCCGGTCGATATCCTGATCTGGACCCACCGGTCCCACCTCTTTGGAGATACGTCATGTCACCCGCCGACGCTTTCACCTCCGGTTCGCGCACCATCACCCCGCCGAGCAAGCCCGCGCCCGCCGATCAGCCAGCGTGGAACACCCAGAAGAACTCGTCGATGCCGACGTACCGGTACCGGCCGTTCGCCGAGGAAGTCGAGCCGGTCTCGCTGCCCGACCGCACCTGGCCCGACAAGATCATCGACCGCGCACCCGGCTGGTGCGCCGTCGACCTGCGTGACGGCAACCAGGCGCTCATCGATCCGATGAGCCCGGCCCGCAAGCGCCGGATGTTCGATCTGCTGGT
Organism: Rhodococcus sp. NPDC060084; assembly: GCF_042730335.1. Lineage (NCBI taxonomy): Bacteria > Bacillati > Actinomycetota > Actinomycetes > Mycobacteriales > Nocardiaceae > Rhodococcus > Rhodococcus sp. NPDC060084. The sequence continues at coordinate 36,326 of NZ_JBHWWX010000017.1, read as the reverse complement.
GCGGATGGGCTACAAGGAGATCGAGGTCGGCTTCCCGTCCGCGAGCCAGACCGACTTCGACTTCGTCCGGGAAATCATCGAGGACAACGCAATTCCCGACGACGTCACCATCCAGGTACTGACGCAGTCCCGTCCCGAGCTGATCCGGCGCACCTTCGAAGCATGTGTCGGTGCACAGAACGTGATCGTGCACTTCTACAACTCCACGTCGATCCTGCAGCGCCGGGTCGTGTTCCGCGCCGACAAGGACGCCGTCAAGAAGATCGCGACCGACGCCGCGGAACTGGTGATCGAGACCGCGAAGGATTACCCCGACACCAACTGGCGGTGGGAGTACTCCCCCGAGTCCTACACCGGCACCGAACTGTCGTACGCCAAGGAAGTGTGCGACGCGGTCGTGGCGACCCTGGGCGCCACCCCCGAGCACCCGGTGATCATCAACCTGCCGGCGACCGTCGAGATGGCCACCCCGAACGTGTACGCGGACTCGATCGAGTGGATGCACCGCAATCTGGCCCAGCGCGACTCGATCATCCTGTCGCTGCACCCCCACAACGACCGCGGGACCGGTGTCGCGGCCGCCGAGCTGGGTTACCAGGCCGGCGCCGACCGTATCGAGGGTTGCCTGTTCGGGAACGGCGAGCGCACCGGCAACGTATGCCTGGTGACGCTGGGCCTGAACATGTTCAGCCGCGGGGTCGACCCGCAGATCGACTTCTCGAACATCGACGAGATCCGCCGCACCGTCGAGTACTGCAACCAGCTGCCCGTCCCCGAACGGCACCCGTACGGCGGCGACCTGGTCTACACGGCGTTCTCCGGTAGCCACCAGGACGCGATCAACAAGGGCATGGACGTCATGAAGGCCGACGCCGATGCGGCCGGTTCCGATGTCGACGACATCACGTGGGCCGTGCCGTACCTGCCGATCGACCCGAAGGACGTCGGCCGCAGCTACGAGGCCGTGATCCGCGTCAACTCGCAGTCCGGCAAGGGCGGCATCGCCTACATCATGAAGCACGACCACGGCCTGAATCTGCCGCGTCGTCTGCAGATCGAGTTCTCGCAGTCCGTGCAGGCCGTCACCGACGGGGAAGGCGGCGAAGTCAGCCCCAAGGAGATGTGGGACATCTTCCACGAGGAGTACCTGGCTCCCGTCACCCCGCTCGAGCGGATCCGCCAGAAGGTCACGGCCGCGGAGACGGACGACGGCGAAGACACCGTCACCGCGGTCCTCAAGGTGAACGGTGTCGAGAAGGAGATCACCGGTACGGGCAACGGCCCGCTGGCCGCCTTCGTCGACGGCCTCGAGTCGCTGGGCTACCGCGTCGCCGTACGCGGATACTCCGAGCACGCCATGTCCGCCGGCGACGACGCGAATGCCGCGGCCTACGTCGAGGCCGACGTGACCCGTCCCGACGGCACCACGACGCTGGTGTGGGGCGTGGGAATCGCCTCGTCCATCACCGTCGCGTCGCTGCGGGCGGTCGTCTCGGCGGTCAACCGCGCGAGCTGATCGCTCGGCCGATTCGGCCTCTGTCCCGACCTGCGCGGCGGTACTCTGCGGGAAGTTTCCGGGGTACCGCCGCGTCGTCGGTTCGGTACGCATCCCCGGACCACTGAGCTCGTCCTACGAGTAAGGGGATCGCCGTGGAGTTCTGGGACATCATGTGGTACATCATCGTGTGCTTCGCGTTCATCGCGTATCTGATCATGCTATGGCTGATCATCAGTGATCTGTTCGCCAACCGAGACCAGTCCGGATGGGTGAAGGCGATCTGGATCGTGTTCCTCTTCATCTTCCCGCTGCTCACCGGCCTGGTGTACCTGGTGGTCCACGGTCGCGGTATGGCCGAGCGGTCGGCGCGAGAAGCAGCGCAGATCAAGTCCGCGCAGGACAACTACATCCGTGAGGTCGCGGGTAAGTCTCCGGCCGAGCAGATCGCCGACGCGAAGGCGCTGCTGGACGCCGGCACGATCGACGAGGACGAGTACCGGGTGCTGAAGTCGAAAGCCCTCGCCTGAGTCGCTTCCGTTCGAAAACGATGCCGGTTCACTGCGATCCGAGTACCGCCGCCGCTGCGGCACGAAAGCTCTCCATCACCGCAGCGACGGCGGGTCGCCGTTCCGCACCCGGCCGGGTCACCAGGTCGTAGATCCGTCCCGCGCGAACCCCGGCCAGCGGACGCCGCTCCAGCCGTGGATTCAGGATCGAATACCGTGGCAGGAGAGCCACACCACGACCCGCGACAACCAATTCCTCGATCACGCGGAAGTCGTTGATGCGGTGTATGACCCGTGGCCGTATCCCCGTGACGGCCGCGACGGACAGTAGGACGTCGTCGACCGGAAAACCGCCCCGCACGCTGATCCAGCTCTCCCCGGCGAGGTCGTCGAGTCGCACCTCGGAACGTGCCGCCAGGCGGTGTCCGGGTGCGAGCACGATATCGATCGGCTCCCGCATGAGCGCATCGACGACCACCCGCGGCGCGGTGAGCGGCGCGCCGCGCTCGTCGCGGTGGGTGAGTACCACGTCGTAGTCGGCGAGGAGCCCCGGCACTGCGGACGCGGGCGCGTCCTCGTCGCTGACGTCGAGTTCGACACCGAGCGCGGTTGCCGACGCGAGGACAGCAGGGAGCAGCAACGCGGCTCCCGAGGGGAACACCGCCACGCGGACCCGGCCGGTCGGCGACTGCCGGTAGGCCGCCATTTCTGCATCGGCCCGATCGAGCGCGTCGACGACCTCGTCGGCGCGCAGCACGAGAGCCCTGCCCGCGTCGGTGAATCGCAGGCGCCGGCCGTCGGGTTCGAGCAGTGGCACGCCCGCTTCGCGCGCGAGGATCTTGAGCTGCTGCGACACGGCAGACGGTGTCATCGACAGTGCCGTTGCGGTGGCGGCGACGGTCTCACGGTCTGCGAGTTCGCGCAGGATCCTCAATCTCGCGACATCCATGAAGAAATTCTAAATGTAGCGTTCGGAAAGATTCGATTGTCCTGGACGTTTCTTCCTGCGAACAATATCCGTATGACTCCCCGCGACCGCCTTCTCGCTCTCACCGTGGTCGTTCTCTGGGGCTGCAATTTTCTTGCCATCCGGGTCGGGCTCGACCATTTCCCACCGTTCTTCTTCGGAGCACTCCGCTTCGCCGTGATCGCGATTCCCGTGGTGCTGTTCGTACCGCGACCCGTGGTGCCTCTGCGGTGGCTCGTGCTCTACGGTGCCGGTTTCGGGTTCGGACAATTCGCATTCCTGTTCTGGGCCATGGAATCCGGGTTGCCCACCGGCCTGGCTTCGCTGGTTCTCCAAGCCTCGGCGCCGCTGACGGTCGTGCTGGGTGCAGTGCTGTTGCGCGAGCGGCTCGGCGGCATTCGGATCGCCGGCGTACTCACCGCCGTCGCCGGGATGGTGGTGGTCGCATTCGCACACGGCGCCGCCGACGCGAGCCTGGTCCCGATGATGCTCGCGTTGCTCGCCGGGCTGTCGTGGGCGATCGGCAACATTGCGACGCGCAAGGCCGCCTCGCGCGAACCGATGCGCCTGATGCTGTGGATGTGCGTCGTCCCGGTCCTTCCGTTGCTCGCCGTGTCGTGGGTCGTCGAGGGTCCGTCGGCGTGGGTCACCCTCGGCACCGCGTTCACGACGGCCGACGGAGCGCTCGCGCTTGCCGGTCTGACCTACATCGTCCTGCTCGCCACGATCGTCGGTAACGGCATCTATGTAGCGCTGATGTCGCGTTATCCGGCGAGCACCGTCGCTCCGCTCTCGCTGATGGTGCCGATCGTGGGATTCGCGGCAGCGGGACTCGCGTTCGGTGAGGAGCCGGCTCTCCTGACCCTGCTCGGAGGTGCCGTCGTCATCGCAGGGGCACTGGCTGCCCAGGTGGCACCGAGTCGGCGGAGCGCCGCTCCCGGGCCTGTGGAACACTCGCCGACGTGGGAACTAGCACTGAAATCACCGCGCGCGGCCGGTTCGCCCTGCGCGCCGCGAAAGCTGCCGCCTGGGCGTCCCAGAAAGCCGGACGCGGTAAGGGGTCGATGATCGGCGGGCTCATCGCCCTGAAGATCGAGCCGACGCTGATGAAGCAGGTCGGCCACGGACGCCGCACGGTGCTCGTCACCGGCACCAACGGCAAGTCGACCACGACGCGGATGACCGCCGCCGCCCTGGAGACGATCCACAAGACCGTCACGCAGGCGGACGGCGCGAATATGGACGCGGGCATCGTGGCGGCCCTCGCCTCCGATCTCGGCGCGCCTCTCGCCGCGATCGAGGTCGACGAGCTTCACACCCCGCACGTGGCCGACGCCCTCGCCCCCGAAGCGATAGTCCTGCTCAATCTCAGCCGCGATCAGCTCGACCGCGTGGGCGAGATCAACATGATCGAGCGCAAGCTACGCGCGGGCCTTCAGCGGCACCCCGACGCCGTGATCATCGCCAACTGCGACGATGTGCTCGTCACGTCGGCCGCGTACGACAACCCCAACGTCGTGTGGGTGGCCGCCGGCGCAGGATGGGCGAACGATTCGGTGAGCTGCCCCCGCACCGGGGAACCCATCGCCCGCGAGGGGGTCCACTGGTACAGCACGGGATCCGATTTCGCTCGGCCCCAACCTGATTGGTGGGTCGACGACGACAACTTGTACGGGCCCGACGGTCTTGTGCTGCCGTTGAAGCTGACACTGCCCGGCAAAGCCAACCGCGGAAACGCCGCCCAGGCGGTCGCGGCCGCGGTCGCGCTGGGCGCCGACCCTGCCGACGCGGTCGCCGCAGCAGCAGTTGTCGACGAGGTCGCGGGCCGGTACAAAACCGTCCAGGTCGGCCCGCATTCCGTCCACATGCTGCTCGCCAAGAATCCGGCGGGCTGGCAGGAAGCGCTGTCGATGATCGATCCGACCGTCGACGGACTCGTCATCGCCGTCAACGGCCAGGTGCCCGACGGCGAAGACCTGTCTTGGCTGTGGGATGTGCGCTTCGAACACTTCGAGGGAGTACAGGTGGTCGCGGCGGGCGAGCGAGGCACCGACCTTGCGGTGCGCCTCACCTACGCGGGCGTCGACCACACTCTCGTTCCGGACCCGCTGAAGGCCATCGCCTCCTGCCCGCCCGGGCGGGTGGAGGTGCTCGCCAACTACACCGCGTTCCGGGATCTCAACACCGAAATCTCCAGGAGGACGGCCAATGTCTGACTCGACCGTTCGGATCGGGCTGGTGCTGCCCGACGTCATGGGCACCTACGGCGACGGCGGAAACGCCCTCGTGCTGCGGCAGCGTCTGCGCATGCGCGGCTATGACGCCGAAGTCATCGAGATCGGTTTGAGCGACCCGGTGCCCGAGTCGCTCGACATGTACACGCTCGGCGGAGCCGAAGATGCCGCGCAGCGACTCGCCACGCGGCATCTCCAGCGTTATCCGGGTCTGCAGCAGGCCGCCGGCCGCGGCGCGCCCGTGCTCGCGATCTGCGCCGCCATCCAGGTGCTCGGCCACTGGTACGAGACCTCGTCGGGAGAACGCGTCGACGGTGTCGGCCTCCTCGACGTGACGACGTCGCCGCAAGAGGTCCGTTCGATCGGGGAGATCGTCACACAGCCCGTCGTCGACGGTCTCACCCAGCCGCTGACCGGCTTCGAGAACCACCGAGGCGGAACAACTCTCGGGTCGAGTGCGACAGGCCTGGGACGCGTGTCCCGCGGCGTCGGCAACGGTGTCGGCGACGGACTCGAAGGCGCAGTACAGGGTTCGGTGATCGGCACCTATCTGCACGGACCGGTGCTGGCGCGCAATCCCGAACTCGCCGACCACCTGATCGCGCAGGCACTGGGCGTGGATTCACTACCGCCGCTCGATCTTCCGGAAGTCGACCTGCTGCGGCGCGAGCGCCTGCGCGCCTAGGACTCCGTCGAGAGCCCGCCTCCGTCGAGAGCCCGCCTCCGTCGAGAGCCCGCCTCCGTCAGCTGTGGGCGGAGGCGTGCTCGACGACGAAGCGGGCGAGTTCGTCGGGGACTTCGTCCGGGATCCAATGGCTGACGCCGGCGAGCGTCTCCGACCGGTACGGACCGGAGACATAGCGCGGCGTGGCCTCGACCCCGGCGGGCCCGACGGCGACGTCACCGTCGCTCCACACCATGAGCGTGGGCACCGTGACGGACTCGAGCGTCGCCTTGGGGTCGCTCCACAGCATCGCCCGGTACCAGTTCACCCCACCGCGCACCGCGGATCGATCGGCAAGACGCGCCGCGTCGCGCGTCACCGCAGCGTCGGGCTGGCCCGACCGGCTCAGAACGAAGCGTCCGACCGACTCGTTGCTCAGCAGCAGTTCCGGGACCCACGGCATCTGGAACGCGAGCATGTACCAGGACTTGAACAACTGGGTGCTCGTGGCGAACGCGCGAAGGAACGCCGCGGGATGGGGCACCGACACTGCGGTGAGGGACCGCACGAGGTCCGGGTGCTGGGCAGCCACTCCCCACGCGACTATCGCGCCCCAGTCGTGCCCCACGAGGTGGACAGGCGACCCGTCGCCGACCTGCTCGATGATCGCAATGGCGTCCCCGACGAGCAGGGGAATCCGGTAGTCGCGGCGACGCGGCGGACGCGCGCCCGGTGAATACCCGCGCTGGTCCGGCGCGAAGGTGCGGTATCCGGCCTCGTGCAGCCACGCGGCCACGCCGTCCCACGATCGTGAATCCTGCGGGAACCCGTGAAGCAGTACGACACGTTCGCCGTCGATCGGTCCGTCGTCCCGGATGTCGAACGTCAATCCGTTGTGGACGACGGTCGTGATGCGTTCCCCCACCCTGATCCCTTTCGTCGCAGGCCCCCCGACAGGGGTTCGGCCCGGTTCCGCTCTCGCGTGTACCGGGCCGGATCTCTGCTTCACGAGCACTTCTCTGTCGTCCGCGGACGTCTCCGGCTCGATTCGCAAGATCGATGTTACCTAGGTCACATCGGCGGGTGCAACCCCAGGGGCTTCTTGCGCGAGGATCGCGGTACCCATCCACCGGCGCAGGTACCGGCGCAGTTCGTCCTCGCTGCGCGGAGGATCCCCCGGGGAGACGAAGAACGACTGCATCGTCCGCAGGACGAATTCGACCAGTTCGCCGAGCGACTCGTCGTCGTAGCCGTAGCTCTCCCAGTCGACGTCGAACCGCCGGATCATGGTCATGCCGAAGGCGCGCGCCTCACCCGACGCGATTACTTCCGGATGCGGGTCCGAATACGTACTCGACAGCAGGATGCCCAGGTGCGGGGTACGACGGACTTCCGCGAGCGTGAACACGACCCCGGCGACCATCGCCTCCGCGGGGTCACCGATACCGCTCACCTCGTCGGCCAGCCGATCCAGGAATCCTTCGACCGACGCGATCGCCGCCGCACGCATCAGCGCGTCTGCGCTGGCGAAGTACCGGTACACCGTCTGACGGATGACGCCGAGCGACTGAGCGACGTCGGCGATGCTGATTTCCGCTCCGGACTGCGCGATCAGCTCGACCGCTGCCGCGACTATCCGCTGCGTGGCCTCCTCGTCGTCGACGGGAGGACGCCCGCCCCATCCACGTCTCCGCGCCACGATCTGCTTCCTCGGGTACCACGACCTGCAACAAGAACCCGACGGTAACACGGCGCACGTCTGCACACCGGGCCCGTCTGCGCGTCGCGGGGCCTTCCGCATCGGCGCCGGGATTCCTATCATACAAATGAGCGCACTGATGTATGGTCACGCCGAACCGAGGCCTCGTCACCCGGGGCCCCACCCGTCCGGCCTCCCGGGGCCGGCATGAGACGAGGTAGCGCCACGATGACGAACCTGCAGGTCCGGAAGATGCGCTTCGCATTCGCGGACTACGACGTGCCGTTCCTGTGGAACGAGGAGAACCCGGCCTTCTCGAGCATGGCCAACGCGGTGTCGTTCCTCGCGATCGGTTTCGAGAAGATGATCGTGAACATGGTCCAGGAGGTCGTGCACCGGATCGAGGACCCGAAGGTGGTCGAGGAAGCCAATGCCTTCATGTACCAGGAAGGTCAGCACTCCACCGCCCACCGGCAACACGTCAAAGGGCTGATCAAGCGGTACCCGGGTCTGCAGGAAACGCTCGACGAGGTCGTCGCTGCGTTCGATCGGCTCACGGCGGAGAAATCCCTCGAGTACCGCCTCGCCTACACGGCGGATCTGGAAGCGACCTTCACTCCGGTGTTCAAGCTGATGCTCGACAACGACTCGCACTTGTTCCGGCCCGGCGACGACCGGGTCGCATCGCTGTTCATCTGGCATTTCGTGGAAGAGGTCGAGCACCGCAGTTCCGCGCTCATCATCTTCGATGCGGTCGTCGGTAGCGACCTCTACCGGATGCGCATGGCACCTTCCGTGTTCAAGCACGTGCTCGACGTCATCGCCATCGCGTGCGACGGCTTCAACAAGCATGTGCCGATCGAGGACCGGAAGATCGACGCCATGTCGATGTTCGCGTCGTACCGGCGTAAGCAGATCCTGCGCAAACGCCTGCCGTTCCTCGACGCCGAGGACCACGGGCCGATGCCGCGGGCGTTCGACGTTCTGCCGTTGCGTGAGCAACTCGTCGCACTTGCGGGTGTCGTGCGCAGCCAGTTGCCCAAGCACAATCCCGATCACGAGAAGCTTCCCGCGCTCGCCGACGTCTGGTTCGAACGGTTCGACGCCGGCTACGACGTCTCACACTGGTACACCGCCGAGACCGTATCCGCGCGGGAGGCCGACTGATGTCGGATCTCTGTTCCCCCACGTTCGAGGATCTCGCAACCCGGCTGGGGTTCTCGTGTGCCGAAGCCGGCGGACTCTTCGAACTGCGTAGCCCGTTCGCCCTGGAGAACTGGACCCTTCCGGTGCTCGAAGCGACGATCGTGATCGGTGCGCTCCTGGCGCTGATCTACGCGATCGTCCGGCTCCGCCGCACCGGTGATCCCACCAATCTGGTCGTGTGGCTCGGAACGCTTGCGTTCCTGTTCATCATCGAACCGCTGCTGTACTTCCCCGACGCCTTCGGGGTCGAGGAATACGTGGACACGATGTTCGCGCACAACGTGTTCACGGTCGAGTTCATGTGGGGGCGTCTGCCCCTGTACATCATCGCGATCTACCCGCTGATGGCGACGATCGCGTTCGAGATCGTCCGGATGCTCGGCGTGTTCCGGCAGTACGGCACCCTCGTCGGCGCCGCGTGCGTCGGTTTCGTCCACCACGCTTTCTACGAGATCTTCGATCATCTCGGCCCCCAGTTGCGGTGGTGGGAGTGGTCGCTCGACAATCCGGTCAACCAGCCGTTCTTCGAGTCGGTTCCGCTGCCGAGCGTGGTCGTCTTCGCCGCCTTGTGGCCGATGTCCCTGGCGTTCTGCGTCCAGTACTTCGTCGGCCGCCACGCCGACGCGGGCCGCACCTTCGGAGGTCTCGAACTGGTCTGGCGGACAGTGGTCGTCGGGCTTCTGGCCGCTCTGGGAACGGTGATCCTCCCGGCACCCGCGACCGTCATCGGGATGGGCAGCACGACGGTCCGCGCGACCATCTACGCCGCCGAACTCGTGCTCGTCTCCGCCGTGGCGATCTATGTGCTCGCACGCCAGTGGCGCCGGTTGCGCACCGTGCAGGGCACGACCGGTTCACCGGCGACGCCGGCGTATTCCAACGACTTCGTCAGGTATTTCAGCATCGTGTACCTGCTGGTGATGGCGGTGTTGTGGGCGAGTGCGCTGCCCGACTACTTCGCGGCCACCGACGGCGTGACCGCCGACGGCGATCCCGTCGGCAGCCTCTGGTACACGGCGGCATGCTTCGTGGCGGCGATACTCGTTGTGGCAGCGACCTTCACGATCCCGCGCAGCTACTCGTCGAGCGTCGACGACGCTCGCGCGAGGACACTCTCCGGCGCATAGTTGGCCCAGCCCGTTCCGGGCCAGTTGAACCACCCCGACGACGCGAGTGTGCCGCCGTCGGGGTGGAGCGTCGTTCCGGTGACGAACGACGACAGACCCGACGCGAGGAACACGACGCAGTTCGACACGTCGTGGACGTGACCGACCCGCCCCATCGGGATCGCGACAGCCGCGCTGCGTGGATCCGTCAGCGCGTGCTCGCCCACGGCGAGTTTGTCGAGGTTAGGCGTCGGAACGAAGTCCGGGGCCACGTTGTTCACCCGGATGCCGTCAGGCGCCACCTCGACGGCAAGGGTGCGGGCGAACTGCTCCACGGCAGCCTTCGCCGCCGAATAGACGGCGAATCCGGGTGCGGCACGGTGCGCTTCGATGGTGGTGAGGTTGACGATGCTTCCCCCGCGGCCACCACGCTGCATACGGGGCACCGCCAGGGAACACGCGTGGAACACATGCGAGAGGTTGGTGCGGACGAGCGCGTCCCACCCCTTCGGGGTCGTATCGACGAACGGTGACCGGAACGTGCCACCGACGATGTTCACGAGGGTGTCGAGTCTCCCCCATCGCTCGTCGGCCGCGTCGAACAAGGCCTCGAGCGTCTCCGGATCCCGGACGTCGCCGTGCCGGACGACGGCGTCGACGCCCGCCTCCCGCAGCGACGAATCCAGTGCATCGACTGCGGCACGGTCGATGTCGAGGACGGCGGGACGCACGCCGTTGGCGGCGAGGTCCCGGACGATCGCCTCACCGAGACCGCCTGCCCCTCCGGTGATCACGGCGACGGTGCCGGCAAGACGGGCCCGCTCCTCGAACCATCCTCCGGGCGAGGCGTTCGCGGTGGTGTTCTGCACGGCTGCGGGACCTTTCACGACAGGTACGTGGTGCCGAAGGATTCGAGGAAGTCGACGGTGGCCGACAGTCCCTCGATGGGGCAGGAGACGGTCACCCAGTCCACACCGGCCTTATCCAGATCCGCGAAGACCTCGCGGTGCCGGTCGGGGTGGACGCCCGCCGAACCGATCTCACCGCTGTACGAATAGACGACGTCGATGTGGTCGGTGCGGCCCGCGGCGACCGCCGCCTCGCGCACGTCGGTGATCTGGCCCGCAAGCTGATCGAGGGGGCCGAGTTCCTGCGTGCGCGCGGTCGCACTGAGCTGGGCGCCACCGGACATCGGCATCCACCCCTGCGCTCGCTGCGCGACGCGACGGCGGGTCAGTGCCGAGTTGCCCCCGATCCAGATCGGGATCGGATTCTGCACCGGGCGTGGCCTCGCCACGATGTTGTGCGCACTGAAGTGACGGCCGTCGTAGCTGAAGGGTTCACCGCTCCAGTGCAGCGGAAGGACGTCGAGCGCCTCGTCGAACAGTGCGTTGCGTTCGTCGAAGTCGACGCCGAGCGCATGGAACTCGCTCTTCTGGTAGCCCGTGCCGATTCCGAGCATGAAGCGTCCCCCGGAGATCTTGTCGAGCGATGCCGCTGCCTTGGCGAGCAGGAACGGGTTCCGGTACGGCGCCACCGCGAGGTAGGTGAGCAGACGGAGACGCTCGGTCGCGCCGGCGACATAACCGAGAGCAACGAACGGGTCGAGAGTCTGATGCCCACCGGCGGAGAGCCAGCGCGCGCCCGGAGCGGGATGCTCGCTGAAGGAGAAGGCGTCGAATCCGGCACGCTCGGCAGCCACCGCGACCTCGCGGACGGGCCCGGGGTCGAGTACATCGCCCTCGGGGCCGTTGATCTCGGGGTAGTGGAAGATGAACCGCATTGTCACCTGTGCGCCTTTCCGGCGAGCCGTCTGCCGTTGCTCCACCCGCGCGTAAACGGGATTCTGGTTTGTGAGAACTTTCCTATCTTCAAAAGATAGTCAGATTGTCTCAGGATGCAACGGCGAGGCTTCGGAGCGGTGGAAGGATCCGGTTACGCGGCGTCGGCGCCGTCGAGCAGCCACCGATCGTCGACGCGCTCGACCGTGACGATGAACCGGGTCGCGTCGGTGCGGCCGTCCGGCACCACCGCATTCGTGACGTCCTGGTCGAGGAAGACGAGCACCGTGGCGGTCTCACCGTCGAAGCTCTCGAGTCCGGCGTGGTCGGCGCGGGCGACGGACGTGCCCTGCCCGTTCTCGACCAGTCCACGCAGATCGCCCGCCACACCTTCGTACTTCGCCGCGAACTCGGCGGTGGAATTCGCGGTGACCGCAGCCAGCGACTCGTCGAAGGTGCGGTAGTCGTACGTGCCCAGCATGACCGCGTACTCCCGCGCCTTCGTCACGGCTTCGGCGCGCAGCGCGGCAACTTCCTCCGCCTGCCACCACCGGAACCCGAGGAATGCCGCTGCGGCGAGAAGCGCAACGATCAACGCGACTACCGCCCATCGTGCGGGCCCGCCCCTCCGGAATGCGCCCCGCGCGTCCGGCGACAGCGCCGGGGTGTCGTCTCCCGTGTCGACGTCCGTCGCGGTCGTGCCTTCCGACGTTTCGGCAGGTTGCGTCATCTCAGTTGCCCAATCCTTCCAACAGCTGCTGCCAGTAGTTGAGTGCTTCCACCCCGGTCGGAATGAGGAGCGGGTCGTCGGCGATGTCCGGGCCGGTCACCGCACCCGGCGTGGTCTGGTTCTGCAAGCCGAGGTCGTTCGGTCTCGGGGCCACCCGCGCGCCGCGCTGAGCATGGCCTTCGCCCGGTGGGCAGTAGAGCGAAAGGTTCGGCTGCCGGGGGCCGTAGTCCGGGATGGTGCGGCGCGGGGTGTCGTAGTAACACACCGGCCCCTGCGTGGCCACGAGCGAGAAGTTGCCCCGGTCACCCACGACGACCCGGTCGAGATCCTTCAAAGCCGCCGGAATCGACACGAGTCCGGCCTCCAACGCCGGGGTCCGTGGTCCCAGCACCTCGCCGACCGTCACCAGGTTGGTGAGCAGGACACCGAAATTGTCCTCGGTCGCCGCGAACAGCGCTTCGACGCGGGACAGGGCCTCCGGCGAGCGATCGAGCAGATACACGAGCGAGTCCTTGCTGCCCACCAGTTGGTCGGATACGTCGCGCACCGCCCCGACCGTGCCGGGGAACGACTCGGAGTTGGCGGCCAGTGCGTCGACGAGACCGAGTCCCTCGTCGAGCAGCGTCGCGAGGGCCGGCGCCCGTTCTTCCACCATCCGCGACAACGCGTCGGCGTTCTCGAGCAACGCCTGCAGTTCGGGACCAGTCCCTTCGAGGGCGGTTCCCCAGGTCGCGCCGAGGGTGACCAGAGAGTCTGCGTCCAGACTCTCGATCAGCGACGTCATCCGGATCAGCATCTGGTCCAGCCGAAGACTCTGTTCCTCGACCGGTACGAGGATTTCGTCGCCGGCAACGAGGTACGGGCCCTCGTCCGTCTCGGGTTCGATGTCGAGAGTGAGAATGCCGATCGCTGTTGCGGTGACCACCCGCGCAGTACTGCCGACCGGAATCTGCGTCCCCGGGTCCAGGGAGAGCACCGCGTCTGACCCGCGTCCGCCCGGTGCGACCTCGATGGAGTCGATTTCCCCCACAGCGACGCCCCGGTACGTCACGGATGTGCCCGGACCGATCCCCCGCGCGTCGGACAGGTGTGCCCGGATGTCGATCGCCCCGCCGAGACTCTGCGGTCCCAGCACGTACCGGACACCGAAGACCGTCGCGAGGAGGCCGACGATCACGAACAAGGTGACCTGCACTTTCACCGAGCGGTTCACCGGACACCGCCTCGGAGCAGGTCCTGCAATCCCGTCGCGATGTCCGCCTGCGGCAAGGGCACCGCCGGCCCGCCGTCGAGCGGTACCCCTCCGGTCACGAGCAAGTCGATGGCTGCGGGAATGTCGAAGGCGCCGTCGAAGATCAAGTAGTCGCCGGGTGTCGCGCGGCGGAAGCCGTCCATGAACCCCGTCATGTTGACGAGCGCCGCCTCCACGGTGTTGTTGAAATCCTTGATACCCGAAGTGATGTCGGCGAGGTCGGACACCGCTCCCCCGATCGCGCCGGAGTCCTGCATCACGGCATCGACCGACGCGGACACCGCCGCGGTACTCGACACGAGCGTCGTCAGATCCTGCTGCTGCTCGGCGAGCAAGGTGACCATGCGCGAGCTGTCGTCGATACTGCGGTCGAGCAATTCCTGTTGCTGCGCAAGACGCCCGGACACCGACTCCACCGCGACGAGAGTGCGCTCGAAGTGCACGCTGTTCTCGTCGGCCAGCGCCATCGTGGAGTCCAGGCGGGTGAGCATGTCGCGGATCTTCTCCCCGCGGTTGCCGAACGCGGCATCGAGTTCCGTGGTGATGGTGCGGAGCTGGTCGAGCCCGCTGCCGTTGACCACCTGACCGAGCATCGCGAAGGTTGCCTCGATGTCCGGACCCACCTCCGTCCGCTCGATCGTGTCGCCGTCGGACAGCGGCTCGGGTGACGGGTCCTCCGGCATGTCGATCTGCACGAAAGGGCTGCCCAGCGCGGACGGAAGTCGCACGGACGCGCCGATATTCGACGGGAGCTCGGCAGACGCCGACATGCTGAGATCCAGGTACGCGCGTGTGCCGTCCGTCCGCAGCGTGTGGACACGGCCCACGACGGCCTGCCCGGCACGCACCTCCGCTCCCGGGTCGATCCGGTCGGCGCTCTCGAAGACCGCCGTCACCGTGTACGTCTCACCGGCTGCGGTCCGGCCGAGCGGGAGTTCGTGCAGGCTGAGACCGCACCCGGACAGCACCGTGATCGACGCCAGTGCCCCGGCCACGCGGAGACGCCCGATCATCGGGTGCCGCCTTCGTTCAGGGCACGGTCGAGTGCTTCGGGTACGAGATCTTCGTAGGGGTCGGAGAGATCGAACGGCACGGTGATGGGGTTGGTGAATCCCGCGCCGGTGCACAGCGGTAACGGTTCCTGCGCACAGAGTTCCTGTGCGCGCGGGAACTGGCCGATCTGCGTGGAGATGTTGAGCCGGATACGTGCCCGGCCGTCGGGTCCGATGGCGTTGTCGATGTTCTGCATGGTCAGAGGCAGTACGTCGAAGATCTCGGCGAGCCCGACCTCGTGGAGCGCAAATGTGTCGGTGAGCGTCTGCGCATTCGACATGATCTGTTCGATGTCGCCGCCGCGGTCGGCGAGCAGGACGTCGAGTCGGTCGAGCACGACGGTGAGTTGATCGACCGGGGTTCCGACGTCGAGATCTGCGCGCTGCAATTCCTCGCCCAGTTCGCCCATCCCCTCGACCAGGGTGGCGAGATCTCCCTCCTTCGAACGGACTGCCCCGAGCGCGACCGCGAGGTCGTCGATCACCCCGCCGATGTCGTCGGACTTGGCGCCGACGACCGAGGTGGCCTGGCTCAAGGCGACGATCGCGCGGTTCATGTCCTCGCCCGTTCCGGCGGTCGCGTCCGCCGCGACCTCGAGGGTCCGGCCGAGTTCGCCTCCCTCGGGGCCGAGCGCACCGGCGAGCATGTCGACGCTTTCGAGCAACTCGTCCCAGTTGATCGGGGCGTGACTGCGTTCGACTGGGATGACGTCGCCGTCCTGCAGGGCGGGGCCGTCCTGATACGCCGGCCCCAGTTCGATGAAGCGGTCGCTGATCACCGCCGGGTTCATGACGAAAGCCGACACGTCGGCAGGAAGAGTGACGTCGGTCGGGACCGTCATCGTGACCTCGACGACGCGCCCCGCCGGCCGCACCTCTTCGACCGTGCCGAGGGGCAGGCCGAGAACGGCCACCTTGCTCCCCGGATAGATGCCGTTCACCGACGCGAACTGTGCGACCACGGTTCTGGTGCGGTCGGGTCCTACGACGTACCAGGCACCGGCCGCGCACAGACCCAGGACAGCCACGATCGCGATAACGCGTGTCAGCCACCTTCTTCCCGTCCCTTTCAATTGCACCCCTCCATCACGCCGACGGCGCACAACGCGTTGTCGGGAATCGGTCCGGCAGGGGCGTGCACGTCGACCCAGTTCCCGTTGCCGGACGCATCGGTCGCGGCGCGGAGGCCCGCGGGCAGCGTCGCGAGAATCCGGTCGATGTTCGCGGCGTTGGCCGCGAGCGTCGCGGTGACGGATTCCAGATTCACGAGCAGCGCGTCGACCTCGGACGAGTTGTCGGTGAGGAACGCTGCCGTGGTGGCGGCGAGGCCGCGCAGATCCTCGACGAGACGGACCAGGGCCTCCTTGCGCGCGGCGAGGATGTCCACCACCGTGGTGGCATTGCGGACCAGAACCGAGACGTCCTCGCTCTGCGTGGCGACCACCGAGGTGAGCGACTTCGCGGAACGCAGCAACGACGTGATCCGCGCATCGTTGCGCACGATCATCTGCGACGTCGCTTCGACGCCTGCCAGTGCGTCGGCGATGTGCCGGGAGTCGGAGGGCATGGCGTCGGTCAGCGTCTGCATCATCGTTTCGATGGATTCGATATCGAGTCCTTCGCTCACAGCCTGTACGTCCGTGGTCAATTCGTCGAGGCTGTAGGGCACCGCGGTGCGGGACAACGGAACACGGCCGCCGGTGAGTTCGCCGGCACCCGCGGGTGTCACCGAGAGATAGAGCTTACCCAGGATGGTCTTGAGTTTGATCTCCGCCGTGGTGCGGTCGCCGAGATCCTGTTTCCGGTCGATCCGGAAGTCGACCAGTATGTGGTCGCCTGCCATCTCCAGGCCCTCGACGCGGCCCGCCGGGACACCGGAGACGTAGACCGGGTCGTTGGGAGCGAGCCCCGCCGCGTTGGCGAATTCGGCGGTATACGACTGTGTCCTGACCAGATACGTCAACTGCGGAAGCGCCAGTGCACCGACCATCACGACCGCGACGACGACCATGCCGATCACACCGAGAAGGATCGGATTCGCATTCCGGTCGTGCCGTCCGGAGAAGATCGCCGCGATCGCGTCCCGCGTCTCGCGTGTCGCGCTCATCGGCACACCTCCGAGTAGGCGGTGCCGAGAAGGTTCGTCTCGAAGTCTCCCGACAGGACCGTGAAGTTGCACATGTAGAGGTTGAGCCAGCCGCCGTAGTCGCCGATCCGATTGAGGCTGCCGGCGAGCGCGGGCAGCCCCGCCATCGCCTCGTCGAAGTTGTCGGTCTGCGGAATCCACGCGTCGGTCATCACCCGCAGATCCGTCACCGCGGTATCGAGTGGGGTGACGGCGCCGGACATCAGTGCAGCAGTGGCCCGTACGGCCGAACTACCTCGATCGACGAGTGCCGCGAGTTGCGCCTCGTCGCCGGCGAGTGCCTGGCTCACGACCGCCATCCCGGAGATCAGGGACGAGACCTCCTCGTTGCGCCGGTCGACGACGGTGACGAGTTGCTCGAGATTGGCGATCACCTCGTTGAAGACCTGCTCCTGTTCGACGACGTCCGCGCTGACCGAGGCAATGTGCAGAAGCAGGGATTCGAGTGTTCCGCCTTGCCCCTGGAACGCCTCCACCACGGAAACCGCGAGGGAATTGATGCGGGCGGGATCGATCGCCTCGAACAGTGGCTTGAAGCCGTTGACCAGCGCGGTGAGATCGACCGGCGGGGCGGTCTGCTCGAGGGGGATGGTCGCGTTCTCCTCGAGCACCACGCCTGTCGTGTCGGCAGGCAGGCGCAACGCGACGTAACGTACGCCGATCATGTCGCCGTAATTGACTTTCGCGGTGACGTCGGTCGTCAGTTGCCGACCGGATTCGATGTCGAAGTGCACTCGCGCACGCGAGCTTCCGTCGTCCTGCGGTGCGAACTCCACACGCGCGACCTTGCCGACACGGACTCCGGCGAGTGTCACGTCGCTGCCGGGAGTGAGCCCCTCGACATCGGTGAACTCGGCTGAGTACTCGCGGGTGGATCCGACGACGGGCTGGTCGAGGGTGTTCCCCACGACGACAGCGGCGAGCACTCCTACGACGCAGAACGCGCCCAGGCGCAGCATCGGTCCGGTCAGGGCACTCACGGGATGCTCACCTCCGCTCCACGAACGAACGGCGCGAGCAGCATCGACGCGGCTGCCGACGGGTCGTCACCGAACTCCGCCGCGTCGGGCGCGATACCCGCGGCGATCTGCTCGAGGTAACGGAGCGGTGCGCGCTCGGCCGATGCGGACCGAATCGAGGAGGGGTTCGGCGCAGGCGTCCGGACCGGATCACCGCAGTTCGCGCCGTCCATGCCCGGGTACCTCGGGCAGTCCGCTGCTGTGTACGGCATCGGGTCGGCGAAATCCGGAACTGCGGTGATGTTGAACCGGCCGGTCGAGAACACCCGGGCGCCGGCACCACCGAAGACGGACAGGTAGCGAAGGGTCTCGTCGAGGCCTGTGGTGTTGCCTGCGAACGCGCCCATCACCGGTGCCCCGTTCCGGACCACCGCGATCATGTTGCCGGTGTTGGCGGACAGCACAGCCGCGCCTTCCTGCCCGAGTGACGCGCCCCCGGACAGCAGTCGGCGGATACCGTCCTCCCGGTCCAGCACGACCTGGGACAGTTCGGACGCGTTCTGCATGATGGCGACGACATCGTCGGTGGCTGCGGAGATCGCTTCGTTCACAGTTGCGAGCTGGGGGGCCGCGGCGATACCCGAATCGACGAGCGGGCCGAGATCGGTTGTCAGCGTGGCCATGCGGTCGATCGTCTCCCCCAGGGCTGTTCCCCGTCCCTGCAATGCCTGGCTCATGGCGTCGAGCGCGACCGAAAGCTGCTCGGGCCGAAGCTGTTCCATCAACTCGGCGGCCCGGTAGTACAGGTTCGCCAGTTGCACGGACTCCGAGGAGGTATCGACGCTCAGTTCCGCCCCCGGCTCGAGTCGCGGTCCGCGCTCGGGTTCCTCCGGCGGCACCAACTCGAGGAACACGTCGCCGAAGAGCGTGCGCGGCACGACGCGTACCCGTACCGATGCCGGAATCTCGGACATCTGCGCCGCGTCGATCTGCATCGTCAGACGGGAACTGGTGACGCCGGCGTCGATTCCGGTGAGGCTTCCCACGTGCACACCCTGGTACTGCACCCCCGCGGAACCGAAGATCAGTCCGGCGTCGGCGGGAAGTGTGGCGGTGATGCGCGGATCCCGTGACAAGGACCCGGCACCGGATGCGACGAGCAAAACCCCGGTAACGACGAGGATCACGGTGGAGACCACACCGATCAGAGCGAGGACCGGGCGGGTCGGACCCGACATCTTGTTCGTCCGGCGTGGGGCGGCGGGCGCGGGCACTGGGCGCGGGACGAGGCGTGCGGACGTCACGAGACTCCCACCCCCGGGATGGTGGGCACGAGACCCCACAGGGCGAAGGTCAGCACGACGTCGGTGATCCCGATGGCCAGGATGCTCGTACGCAACGCCCGCCCTGCGGCACGGCCCACGCCTTCCGGTCCACCTGAGGCGTAGAAGCCGTACGCACAGTGCACGATCGCCACGATCATCGCGAACACGACTGCCTTGATCAGCGAATACCAGAGGTCGGCCGGGGAGAGCGCGAGGTGGAAGTAGTAGTCGTAGGTGCCGGCCGAGTTGCCCTGGAAGTTGACGACGACCAGGCGGGTGGCGACGAACGAGGCGAGCAACCCCACCATGTAGATCGGTACGACGCATACCGCCGCGGCGACGAGACGGGTGCTGGCGAGAAACGGGATCGACCGGACGGCCATCGCGTCGAGCGCGTCGATCTCGTCGGAGATACGCATCGCGCCGAGTTGTGCGGTGAAGCCGGTTCCCACTTTGGCAGCGAGCGCGATGGAGGCGACGACGGGGGCGAGTTCCCGGGTGTTGGCGATCGCGGACAGCATGCCGGACAGGGACGTCATGCCGATCAGCTCGAGTCCTCGCTGCGTTTCGACACCCACCATCATCGCGGCCACCGCGGACATCGCGAACACGATTCCGATCGTGCCGCCCCCGGCGAGCAGCGACGCGTATCCGAAACTGACATCGCCGATGTGGTAGAGCACGTGACGGAAGTACCGCCGCAGCGCAATGGGGATTCCGGCGACCGCTTTCCCGGCGAACACAACTTGCCGGCCCATCGATGCGAACCCGTCGACGGTCGCGGCGACCGGGCGATGCGTCATCGAGCGCGCACGGGTGAAGGTGGTGTACGAGATCATCAGTAGGTGCCCACCGCGGGAACGAGCACGGTGTACATCTGGGACAGAACGGTATTGACGACGAACACCATGACGAACGCCAGCACCACACCTTCGTTGACGGCGTCGGCGACACCGCTCGGTCCGCCCTTGGCGTGGAGCCCCTTGAAGGAAGCGATCAGCGCGGACGTGACGCCGAAGCACGCGGACTTGAACATGGCCGTCGCGAAATCCGACAGTCGACCGTATTCGCCGAGGGTTCTCAAGAACGCCCCGCCGGACCCGTCGTTGAGATAGATCTCGTACAGGTAGCACGCGGTGACACCGACCAGCGTGACGAGGGAACAGAGCATGAGCGAGACGAGTACCGAGGCGAGCAGTCGAGGCACCACCAGTCGTTCGACCACGTTGAGTCCCATCACCTCCATCGCCTCGATCTCTTCCCGGATCGTGCGCGACCCCAGGTCTGCACAGATCGCGGAACCGCCGACACCGGCGAGCATGAGAGCGCACACCAGCGCGGCGGCCTGTCCGACCACGACGAACGAGACGATTGCGCCGGAGTAGGCGCCGGCGCCGAGTTGTCCCGCGAGCGAACCGACCGACACCGCGATCAGTACACCGACCGGGAGCATCAGCAGTAGTGCGGGACCGCTGCAGACCTTCGCGATGAACAGCGACTGGGTAACGGTCTCGCCGAGCGAGAGACGACGGCGGAACAGGACGCGGGCCGTGGCAACCAGGGTTTCGAGAGAGAAGCCGACGAGCGCACCGACCTGGATCGCCAGATCGTGTGCCGGTCCCTTCGGTTTGGGCAGTTCGAACGTCATGTGCCCCCTCTCCTTTCACTGATCCACGGCCCGGTCCCGAACTCGACCGGGTGGCCGGTGCGGAGGGTCAGCCTTGAATCACGGCGGACAATCCGCCGCGGAGTTGGCCCTTGACGACCTTGCCGCTGGCGTTGCGGGGCAACGCCTCGACGATCACGACTTCCTTGGGGTGCTTGTACCGCGCCAAGTGGTCGTCGAGGTAGGGCTGGAGTTCCTCGATGGTGAGGTCGTCGGTGCCGGGTCCGAGCGCGAGCACCGCCACGGGGACCTCGCCCCACTTCGAATCCGGACGGCCGACGACAGCGGCTTCGAGAACCTTCGGGTGCCCGAAGAGGACGTTTTCTACCTCGGCGCAGTAGATGTTCTCGCCGCCCGAGATGATCATGTCCTTCTTGCGGTCGACGACGTAGACGAAACCTTCGTCGTCGACGCGAACGAGATCTCCGGAATGGAACCATCCGCCGTAGAACGCGTCCGCCGTGGAGGACGGGTTGTTCCAGTATTCGCGCATCATGGTCGGCCCGCGATAGACGATCTCCCCGACCTGACCCGGTTCGACGTCGTTCATCTCGTCGTCGACGACACGCGCCTGAATCGTGGGTATGACCCGGCCGACGGATCCGAGCTTGCGAATCGCGTCGTTTCCGTCGAGGACGCACGTGATCGGCGACATCTCCGTCTGCCCGAACACCGCGACATTGAAAGCATCCGGGAAGGATTCGGCCATTGCGCGGAGGATGGTATCCGAACTCGGCGCTGCGCCCCAGGAGATGTTGCGCAGCTTCAGCTTTCGCGGGTTCGACTGCTGGGCTGCGCACACGGCCTGCCACTGCACGGGAACCAGGAACAGACTGGTCACCTGCTCCGCTTCGAGTACGTCGAGGAGCACCTCGGGGTCGAACGCGCCGACGGGGTGGATCACCGTCGTCGTGCCGAGCATCAGGCTCGGTGCGATCGAACCGAGCGCCGCGATGTGGAACATCGGCGACGCACAGAACCCGATGCCGGATTCGTCGAAGAGGCGGAACGCCCGGATGCACGTGAGCGACTGGGCTTCCATGTTCGAATGTGTGAGCACAGCGCCCTTCGGGCGGCCGGTGGTTCCGGAGGTGTACATGATGAGCGCCGGCGTGTCGTTCGGGATCTCCACCGGCGTGCGGGCATCGCCGTCCTCGGCGACGAGGTCGTCGTAACTCACGGCGTCGCCCTCGGGTTCGGCACCGAGGGTGACGAAGAGTTCGATGCCTTCCGACTGTGCTCGCGCAGCGGCGGCGAGCGGGACGAGTGGCCCTTCGGCGACAATGGCTTTCGCACCGGAATCGGCGACGAGGAATGCCACCTCGGGCGCGGTCAAGCGGAAGTTCACGGGGACCGCTATGGCACCGAGCGCATTGGCGGCAAGTACCGTCTCGAGGTATTCGGGGCGGTTGAGCATCAGCACGATCACCCGGTCGCCGAAGCCGATGCCCCGCCGCGACAGCGCATCTGCCAGCTTGTCGATCCGTGCGTCCAGCTGAGACCAGGAGATGGATTCGCCCAGGAATCGGAGTGCGGTGCGGTCGGGAATCATCAACGCGTGCCGGGAGACCTGGTTGTTCCAGTTGTTGCTACGAAAACGCATCGACTCGGTGACAGTCGATCGGGTGCCGGTCGATCCGGGAGTGCCTGCGGGGGGCGCCATCGATAGGTCCTCTCGTGACGGGACAGGAAGGCGAACCGGTGGGAAGCCGAGCCTTCGATGTGTGAGGCACATTACAGGGGCGACGGTGGCAAGACCAGAGTTTTGTTAACGTAGATTCTCCACGGTCGAACACTGACAGAGCGCGATATCCCGAAAGGGAGCAGACCCGAACGACGCGTGTGTTATCCGCTTTCAGCAGCGGCTTTTCCGAATGGCACCGTGCAGCGTGGTGATGTCGCGGTCCGCGACTCACCGTCGGAAAGTGCACGACCTGTTGGAGTATTCCGGGCTACGTGAAACGGGCGGGGCGCTTCTCCAGCATCGCCATGGCGCCCTCGGCGAAATCCGCCGAAGTGAGCAGTTCCACCTGACCTTCTTTCTCCCGCGCAAGCGCGCTGTCGAGCAGTGGGAGGGTCACGGCGTTGAGTGCTTTCTTGGTGAGGGCCTGTGCGCGTCGGGGTCCCCGCGCGGTGCGCGCGGCCACCGCGTCCACGTGTGCCGCGAGTTCGTCGTCCGGCAGTGTCCGCGTCACCAGTCCGAAACGGTCGGCGTCCGCACCACCGATGCGTTCGCCGAGCAGCGCCATCTCGGCCGCGCGAGCGCGGCCGATCGCGGCCGGAACGAGCAGACTCGCCCCACCGTCGGGCATCAACCCGATGTTCACGAAGGACAGCAGGAAGTATGCGCTCTCAGCAGCGTACGTAAGGTCGGCGACGAGGGCGATCGACACTCCGACACCGGCGGCAGGACCGTTCACTGCCGCGATGACGGGAACGGAAACGTCGGTGATCGCGCGGATCAAACCGGTAGTGGCATCCATCGCTACGGTCGGGTCCTGCGGATTCGCCGCTCCCGCAGCGAGATCCGCTCCGGTACAGAATGCCTTGCCCTCACCGGTGATAACGATCGTGCGCACCCGGGTGTCGGTATCGGCCGCCGTCACCGCGTCGCGCAGCGCCGACAACGTCGCCAGATCGATCGCGTTCATTCGCTTGGGCCGGGAAATGGTGAGCCTGAGGATCCCGTCGGCGAGTTCGGAGCGGAGTCCCTCGACGGTGGGCGTTGCGGTCATGCCCCCACCTCCGAGCCGGCGGCCACGAAACCCTGGAGCCGGCTGGTGATGATGTCCTCGGCTTCGGCGACCATGCGTGTGACGAGGTCCGACACCGTCGGTATGTCGTCGATCAGCCCCTGACTCTGACCCGCGCTCCAGATTCCTGCGTCGAGGTCTCCGTCCTCGAACACCTTCCGGCCGCGGGCGCCCGAGACGAGATGCTGGATATCTCCGAACTCCGCTCCGCCCGACTCGATGTCGACAACCTCGCGACTGACGGCATTGGAGGCGACGCGGGCCGTGTTCCGGAGCGTCCGGAAAATGAGCTTGGTGTCGAGTTCGGTATTCCGGACGATCTGCTCCTTGACCTCCTGCGCTACCGGCGACTCGACCGTGCACATGAACCGGGTGCCCATGTTCACCCCTTCGGCACCGAGCGCGAGCGCGGCTACGAGACCGCGGGCGTCGGCGATTCCACCGGATGCGATCACCGGGATCGTGAGCTTGCGGGTAGCGGCCGGGATGAGAATCAGGCCCGGCACATCGTCTTCACCGGGGTGCCCGGCACATTCGAAGCCGTCGATACTCACCGCGTCCACGCCGATCCGTTCCGCTTTGACCGCGTGACGAACGCTGGTGCATTTGTGGATCACCTTGATACCGGCGTCCTTGAAAAAGGGAAGGTGGTCCGCGGGGTTGAATCCCGCTGTTTCGACGATCTCGATACCCGAGTCGACGATGGCCTGCCGGTATTCGGCGTACGGAGGCGGGTTGATCGAGGGAAGAATGGTGAGGTTGACACCGAACGGCTTGTCGGTGAGTTCGCGGGTCCGCTCGATCTCACGCACGAGATCCTCGGGGGTCGGCTGCGTCAGAGCCGTGATGAAGCCGAGCGCGCCGGCATCGGCGACAGCGGCGACCAGTTCGGCGCGGCCGACCCACATCATGCCGCCCTGAACGATGGGATGTTCCACCCCGAACATCTCGGTGAATCGAGTCCTCACGGGTCCCCCTCGGATCCTGGATGTGCTTGTGTCCAGCACGATTCCCTACCTCAATTCTATGAATTGCATGGAGAATCGGTGTTAACTTTGGTGGCTCCTCCGGGGTTTGTCAATACGTTCTGTACTGCGGTTTTCCGCCGATCGCGAGGAAGATGCGCGTTCCTTTCCCCGGGGTGCGGCTGTTACCTTTGAAACCGACCATCCCCCTACGGCCCCGGTCGTGGGCCGCGCTTCACCCCATCCGAGGAGGCCCGGTGCCCGAACACGCGCAGGTCGAGGCGCGCAACCGCGCGGAGGCCGGCTCCGCCACTCCCGCACCGCGCCGCCGGCCCAAGAACCGGAAGGCGCAGATCGCCACCGTTGCCGCCGAGGCCTTCAGCGAACGCGGCTACCACGGAGTGAGCATCGACGAGATCGCGTCCGCAGTCGGCATTTCCGGTCCCGCGCTGTACCGGCACTTCCCGAACAAGTACGCGCTCTTCCACCACGCCGTCGCCACGCTCGCCGACGCGCTCGAAGGCGCACTGAACGAGCTCGATCCGGGGGACGACCAGAATCCGGCCGACGTGCTCGACCGGCAGCTCACCTCGCTCATCCGGACCACCGTCGACAACCGGCGCACCGGGGGTCTGTATCGCTGGGAGCGGCGGTACCTCACCAGCGACGACCGCAGCGTGATCCGCTCGAAGATGGTGGCGATCAACAGGCGGCTCGCGCATACCCTCTCCCGTCTGCGACCCGATCTTTCCGATTCCGACCACGTGTTGCTCAGCACGGCCGTGCTCAGTGTCATCGGCTCGATCACCACCCACCGCGCACCGTTGTCCACCCGTCGCATCCAGCAGTTGCTGCTCGATGCCTGCCGCGCACTCGCCGCGGTCCCCCTCGTACCGGATCTCCCGGAAGCCGACCCGGCGCCCGCACCCCAGGGCCTCACCATGGCGAACAAACGCGAAGTGCTGCTCCACGAGGCCGTGCTGCTGTTCGATGCCCGCGGTTACCACGAGGTGAGCATCGAGGAGATCGGGGCGGCGGCGGGCATCAACGCCTCCGGGGTCTACCGGCACTTTCCCAGCAAAGCCGAACTTCTCGCAGCCGCGTTCCGGCGCGCCGCCGATCGGGTGGCGGTGGCCGTGGGCGCGGCCCTGACCGAGTCGACGACACCGGCCCAGGCGCTCGAGACCCTCAGCGACTTCTTCATCCGGCTGTCGTTCGAGCACAGCGCCCTGATGTCGGTGTATTTCGCGGAGATCGGGAACCTTCCGGCCCATCACCGCAGCGACCTGCGGAACATCCAGCGACTCAACATCGAGGACTGGGCGCGGCTCATCGGGGAACTGCGCAGCGACCTGTCGCCGGTGGAATGCCGCTTCCTCGTGCACGCGGCCCTCAACGTCGTGCTCGACACCGGCAACCTCCTGCGATTCCGGTCCACCGCATCCACGCGGCGCCGAGTGCAGCAGTTGATGCTCGCGATACTGCTCGGCACACCCCGGCCGGAAGCACAGCACGGATGAGGCGCACGGCGACGGCAGCAGTTCTCCGGACGTACGGGGCCCCGTTGCAACTCGAGCAGGTCAGCGTCCCCGATCTTCGTCCCGACGAAGTCCTCGTGCGCATTCGTGGCGTCGGAATCTGTCACACCGACCTCACCGCGGCGGCCGGGGGCGTCCCCATTCCGGTGCCCGCGGTCCTCGGACACGAGGGCGCCGGCGTCGTCACCGAAGTCGGCACGGCGGTGACGCGACTCGCGGTCGGAGACGCGGTGGTTCTGGGTTTCGATTCGTGTCGGCAGTGCCGCAATTGCACACGCGGCCGACCCGCGTATTGCGCCCGCTTCGCCGGGCTCAACTACGGCGGTACCCGGAGCGACGGCACGACTGTTCTTCAGGACGCGAACGGCCGTGCCCTGCACGGCAACTGGTTCGGGCAATCGTCCTTCTCGTCGCTGGCGGTGGTCACCGAGCGCAATGCGGTGCGGCTGCCCTGCGACGTACCGGTCGCTCTCGCGGGACCTCTCGGATGCGGGCTCGCCACCGGCGCGGGCACGGTCCTCCGGGTTCTTCGGCCGGAACCCGACTCGTCGATCGTGGTGTTCGGCCTCGGTGCGGTCGGGATGGCCGCGATCATGGCCGCCCGCATCGCGGAGTGCACCACCATCATCGGTATCGACCCCAACCGTCGCCGGCACGACCTCGCGCGCGAACTCGGGGCCACCGAGGTGGTATCGCCCGACGAGCACGACGACCTCGGCCGTCATCTCCGTCGTCTCACGGGCGGCGGAGCCGATTTCGCGGTCGAAGCCGTCGGGACCGAATCGGTTGTTCGGCAGGCGTTGTCGTCGTTGGGCAGTCCCGGCGTGTGCGCGACACTCGGCCTGCAGGCAGGCCGCAATCCCATCACGGTCGATCAGACGCATCTGCTCGGCGGGCGCACGCTGACCGGAGTGATCGAAGGTGACACGGATCCTCATCGGTTCCTGCCCGAACTCGCGGACCTGTGGCGTGACGGCCGTTTCCCCGTCGAGAAACTGGTCCGTACGTTCGACTTCACAAAACTCGACGACGCCCTCGATGCCGTGCGCTCGGGCGAGGTCGTCAAAGCAGTTCTGACCTTCGACAACTAGAGGAGACGACATGGACGTAGTTCGGCACGTCGCGGACCTTCGCGCCCGCACCGAGACAATCGATCCGCGCGAACTCGACGCGTTGTGGCCGCGTCTCACGCCGGCACGGATAGACGATCTCGTCGGATTCCGCTGGAAAGGGTTCAGCTTCGATACCGGCCATCGCACCCACGGGCTTCTCGGCGCGTCCCGGTGGTACGGGAAGACGTTCGTCTCACCGACCGAGGTGCAACCCCTGGTGTGCCGCGGCGAGGACGGGGAACTGTTCTCCGACAAGGAAACCGGTCGCGGAGAGGCGAGCCTGTGGGAAATCGTGTTCCGGGGCGAGGTGACCGCGACGATGGTGTACGACGGCATGCCCGTCTTCGACCACTTCAAGAAGGTCGACGACGACACACTGATCGGTGTGATGAACGGGAAGGGAAAACTCGTCTTCGACGGCGGAGAGCACTACTGGTTCGGACTCGAGCGCGACGTGGCTCTCTGAGTTCTCCGTCAGATGAGATGCTGCTGCGCTGCCATGCGGCGGCGCATGTCGCGCAGGTAGTACGTCGCCGACAACTGCCGGATCGGCCTCGGGACGAGGCGATAGAGCGGGGGAAAGACCTTCCAGAAGAGGTCGAATCGGCGCTGGTCGCGCCGACTCCACGGAAGGGCGAACTCCTCTCGCAACCGTTGCGGCAGAAGGCCTATCGTCATGAACCGCTGCAGGGGCATCAGCGCGCGGACTGCGAGGGGGGCGTCGCCACCGGAAAGCAGGTGGCGCGTGAAGGCACGAACCTTCGCGTCCACCTCGAACGACGCGATCTTCTCGTCCCAGTACGCCTCGAAGTCGGCTCGCGTGGCCGGCCACATGTGTTCCTTGACCTGAAGCGCGGTTCCGTACACCGCCGATTGGCGATACAGGTGCTCGAGGTCGTTGTCGCCGAGTTCGCCGAAGATGCGCGAGTACATCTCCGCACCATTGCGGTACAGCGTCGCCGCCACCCACAGCTGGAGTTCGGGATCGAACGCGTTGTACGTCTCCGAATGCACCGGCACATGGGCCTTGTTGACCATCCGCACGATCTGCTGCTTCTCCTCGGGGGAACCGAGGGTGACCGCGTAGACGTAGGTCATGGTGGTCCGCAGCCGGTCGAGCGGCCGTTGCAACGTGGTGCTGTGCTCGGCAACGCCGTGCCCGACTCCTCGCTCCCCGAGTTGCAGGAGAACAGTGGCCCCCGCTCCGAGGAGCAACATGGACTCACCCACGAAATCGGCGAGGTCGACGGAGCCGGGCGGAATCGGGCGGGACTCGGTGGCGACGCGGGGTGCGCCCTCTCCGGTGCGGGTCACCATGAGCTCTCCTGACGGGAATACGGATGCAGCACGATCATTCGAATTGTGCACACCCGTATTCAGATAGGCAAGCGCCGGTCCTACACCCCCGGCCGGTCCGTCACCATCCGTCGGCGATGCTCGACCAATCTCTCCGCCGCGTCGTCGAACTGCACCAGGGTCTGCGTGATCACCTCGTTGTGATCACGGACCCGCATCGCCTCGATGAGCTTGGCGTGCGCCGCGACCGCCTTCGTCCCCCACCCGGTGTCGCGCGCATAGAGGCGGTACGGGATGACACGTGCCGCATTGTTGAGGAACCAGGCGAGTTTGGGACTACCCGCGATGCGGTTGACCTCACGATGGAAATCGAACTCCGCGTCGGCGATCCGCTCCACATCCGGCACCGCGCCGCCGGGAAGAGCGACGAGCGAGCGCAACCGCTCGTTGAGTTCCGCGAGCCGCACGAGATCCTCGGCATCGACCCGATCCACGGCGCGCAGCGCCAGTTCCACCGCGATCTGCCCCTGCAACCAGAAGATGTCGTCGATGTCGGACCTGTTCAGGGGCGAAACCCGGTAGCCGCGATTCGGCGCCGACTCGACCATTCCTTCGCCTCGCAGCGTGAGGAGCGCTTCGCGCACCGGCGTGACACTGACCCCGAGTTCGGCGGCCGTCTCGTCGAGGCGGATGAAATCTCCGGGCCGGAGCGCGCCCGACATGATCGACCCGCGCAGGTGCCCGGCGACCTCGTCGGACAACTGCGGTCGCCGGCGCATCGGCGACCCCGCCCGCGGCCGGATCCCGCCCCGCTCACTGGCCTTGTCGGTGCTCGGTGTGGGTGCCGACATATCGTCTCCTGGAGTAGTCCGGACAACTGCACACAGGGGTTGTCCAATCACCGCGACAGCGCCTAATGTGATGTCCACTACAGCTATCACATCAAATATATTTGATGCGGTCCACAGGAAGTGTCGGTCATGACCCAGAATCTCAGTCCCTCGGAGACCTCGGAAGCGGGTACCGCGCAGGCGGTTGCCGCCTCGGAAAACTCCGACACGTTCGCCAGCCTCGACCCCCGCACCGGTGAGGTGATCGCCGAGTATCCGATCGCCGATGCCGCAGAGGTTGCCGCCGCGGTCGACCGCGCACGGATCGCCTCACGCTGGTGGGAGGCGCAGGGATTCCGCGGACGCCGGGAGTGGCTGCTCGAGTTCAAGAAAGCCATCGCGTCCGATGCCACCTCGCTCGCCACCGTCGTGTCGAGGGAGACCGGAAAGCCGTACGGGGACGCGTTCCTCGAAGTCCTGCTCGCCGTCGAACACCTCGACTGGGCCGCGCGCAACGCGAAGAAGGTGCTCCGCCCGCGCAGGGTCCCGTCGGGCGTCGCAAGCTTCAACCAGGCGGCCACCCTCGAGTACAAGCCGCTCGGCGTGGTCGGTGCGATCGGGCCGTGGAACTACCCGGTCTACACGCCGATGGGTTCCATTGCGTACTCGCTGGCGGCAGGAAACGCAGTCGTCTTCAAGCCGAGCGAACTCACGCCGGGCGTCGGAAAGTGGCTCGAGGACAAGTGGAACTCGATTTCCCCGTCCCAGCCTGTGTTCCAGGTGATCACAGGTCTCGGGGAAACGGGCTCGGCGTTGGTCCGATCGGGTGTCGACAAGGTCGCGTTCACCGGATCCGGTCCCACCGCACGCAAAGTCATGGCCGCGTGTGCCGAGACGCTGACCCCGCTCGTCGCCGAGTGCGGCGGTAAGGACGCAATGATCGTCGCGGCCGACGCCGACATCGACAAGGCGGTGGAATTCGCCGCCTTCGGTGCGTTCGGCAACGCCGGCCAGACATGCGCGGGCGTCGAACGGATCTATGTCGTCGAGCCTGTCTACCGCGAGTTCCTCGACAAGCTCACCGCGACCGTCTCCCGCGCACATCCGGGCGGGGACACCGATTCGACCTACGGCCCGATGACTCTGCCGCGCCAGGTGGACGTCGTACGCGGCCATATCGAAGATGCGCTCGCGAGCGGCGGCAAAGCGGTACTCGGCGGCCTCGACTCGATCCAGGGTCTCGTCATCGGACCCGTCATCCTGACCGACGTCCCCGAGACGTCCACGGCCGTGTGCGAAGAAACCTTCGGCCCCACGGTGGTGGTCAACAAGGTTCGCGACCTGGACGAGGCGGTCGATCGCGCCAACGGCACCGAATACGGTCTCGGGGCGTCGATCTTCATCGGCAACAAGTCCAAGGGACGCGAGCTCGCCGAGCGTCTGCGCAACGGCATGGTGTCGATCAACTCGGTGCTCGGGTTCGCCGCTATCGCGTCGCTGCCGTTCGGTGGCGTCGGCGAGTCGGGCTTCGGACGCATTCACGGCGCCGACGGTCTTCGCGAGTTCAGCCGCCCCAAGTCGGTCACGGTCGAGAGGTTCAGTTCCCCACTGAAACTGATGAGCCTCGAGCGGCCGGCGCGTGACCTGAGGATTTCCGAACTCATGCTCAAGTACATGCACGGAAGGTGACCGGATGACGACCACTCCCCCGCGCACCCGCAGCCGCAAGGCGGCAGTCGTGGCGAGTCCGGCGGCTCGTATCGAGAAGGCAGGAACGTTCGCGCCCCCGGACCGCGAGCCTCGCCCGCGGCGGGGTCGCATGGGGTGGGTCAAGGTCATCGAGAAACTCGACCCGGTGACGCAGCACCAGGACATCCACCGGATCACGGCCGGGTACGAATTTCCCTGGGACTACCAGCGTTCCCTCGAGTTCGCGTTGTTCCGTACCTACTGCGTTCCCACCATTTCCGCACTTCTCGCCCGCACCGGTGAATTCGAGAAGCGCCCGCAGAAGCGTTACGACGACACAGCCCTGCTGATGGCCGAACTCGTCGAGCACGGATACGACGCCGAACGCGGACGCGAATCGCTGCGGAACATCAACCGCATGCACGGCAAGTACTCGATCGACAACGACGACATGCTGTACGTGCTGTCGACCTTCGCGTTCGACCCGCTCGACTGGATCGACAGGTACGGGTGGCGTCGACTCCACCCGAACGAACGACTCGCGTCGTTCCACTTCTACCGGCAGGTCGGTATCCGCATGGGTATCAAGGACATTCCGGAGACGTTCCAGGAGTTCTACCGGTTCAAGCAGGAGTACGAGCGGACGAGGTTCGTCTACAGCGACGACAACCATGCCATCGGGACCTACACCCTCCGGCTGTTCCGGTCCTGGTATCCGAAGCCGCTGCGCGGTGGAGTGGAGAAGGTCGTGTACTCCCTGATCGACGACCGGATGGCCGCGGCGTTCGGATTCCCGAAGGGCTCGGCGCGGATGCGGGCGGTGTCCGAGGGTGCGCTGCGCGCACGGTCCGCACTGGTCCGCCGCTTCCCGAAACGACGGGCGTCGCTCTCCGCGAGCAACCCGAGCAACCGGACCTACCCGGGTTACCCGCTCGGATACCGTCCGCGTGACCTCGGTGTAGAGAACTGAGAATCCCGAAGCGCGAACGTGTGCGCACGTCGAGCATCGCCGACGAGGGAGCGCCCGCTGGGGCTGCCTAGCTGTTGCGGGACAGGAGGTTGATGACGCGCGAAACGGCAACGCGGGCAACCCTCTCAGGCTGCTGACGCTGACTCGATGATCTCTGCTAGGAGGGATCCCGTGCGCAGTAGGGCGAGTGTGCGTTGGGCGATGTTGTCTAGCCGCGCGTCGAGCGCAGCGAGCGAGTAGCTCGCGTCAGCGAGGTCGCGGATCGCTGTGATCGCCTTTTGCACATCTGGAATGCGGTAGCCGCCGGCACGGAGTGCTGCGGTGATGCGCGCTTCTCGGATGGCGGTGAGGGTGTAGCGCCGCGCTGTCCCTGCTCGTTTTGCGACTCGGTCGGGTGCCACCAGGCCGGCCTTCTCCCAGAAGCGGAGCGTCGAGGCCCTGACTCCAAGGGCCTGCGACAGTTCAGTGATGGTCATGGCGTCGTCTTCAACGGGCTTAGCCTCGGTCGTTGCTTCCTCGTTGATTGACTCCAGCGCATGCCGTGCTGCGAGTGCCTGCTTTCGCTCGGCGTTGAGCCTGGCATGGAACCCGCAGATCAGCGCCGCAGCTTGGTCGCGCGGTTGGAGTCGAATGTCCCGCATGGCGCGTCGAGCCTCGACGGGACCTACCGCGGATGCGAGGTCGCGGTAGGCGCGCAGGTGTCGTATGTGTTCTGCAGTGAACCACCGGTACCCGCTGGGTGACCTGGCTGCAACGGGGATCACGCCGCGAGCCTCCAGATCGCGCACCTGCTGGGCTGAGTATCCCGCGGCTGACGCGGCGGCGGCGGTGGTCATGAGTGTCGCTTCGTCCGCTCGCATCGTCTCAACCCTCCATAAGCACTTCAAGTGCACGCTTGAACCATGAGTATGGACGAACTGCTAGAGACAATCCGAGCCTTCGACGGGGTGCTCGAACTTGCCCCCGATGAGAGCAGCGCCTTCCCAGCGATCGCATGGGGTGACCACTTCTTCTACTACGCACCCGACGGCCAGGTGCCGACGCGTGAGCAGCCTTACGCCACCATCGTGACGAAGAACTACCCGGATGACGCCCTGTCCGGACTCGATGAGCCCGATCGTTGGCGACTCAACATTCACGTCGGCACCGACGTGTTCATCGAGCTTGTCGGTGAGGCCCCCCGCTCAGAGGCGGGAACGTGGGATTACGCCGCCACCGACATGGTTCTTCCTCACCCCGTGTACCGCGGGCAAGGTTGGGTGTCGATCGTCAACCCGGGCGCGAGCACGCACGGATTGGCTGCCGGCCTTCTGCGACAGGCGCACGAGGCTGCCCATCGCCGGGCGGCGCGGCGAAGCGCCTCCACGAGGCCCAACGCGGCTCCAGGTCAGGGGTGACGACCGGTGACACACCGCAACGCACCGCTTTCAGCTGAGGGTAGACGCAGGCTGATTGAGCGATGCCGCACCCGCCCCATCGCCCACGTAGCAGCCGAGATGGGCATCTCCCGTGCCTGCGCCTCGAAATGGGTAAACCGGTGGCGACGCTACGGCGAGGCTGGACTCCGGGACCGCACGTCCACGCCACACCGAAGCCCCAGCGCAACACCGGCGTGGGTAATCGCGAACATAGAGTCCTGGCGCCGCGAGCAGAAGTGGTCCGCCCAGCGCATCACTGATGAACTCGCCGACCGCGGATTCGGCATCAACCGGCGCACCGTCACTCGGCACCTGACCAGGCTCGGGCTCGGCAAGCGGAAGTTCATCGACCCGGGCGGCGAGAACAACCGCAAACCCGGGAAGATCACTGCTCGCTGGCCCGGCCACATGGTGCACCTCGACGTCAAGAAGGTCGGGCGGATTCCGGACGGAGGCGGATGGCGGATCCACGGTCGCGACAGTAGCGAGGCCAAAGCCGCCGACCGGGCAAAATCAGCAGGGGCGAAGCGCGGTTACGTCTACCTTCACTCAGCTGTCGATGGGTTCTCGAGACTCGCGTACACCGAACCGCTCGCCGACGAAAAGGGTGCCACCGCCGCCGCGTTCCTCGGTCGAGCCAAGGTCTGGTTTGCCGCACACGGCATCGACCACGTTCACCGGATCGTCACCGACAACGGGGCCTGCTACAGATCGGGCGACTTCGCAAGAATCGTCGGCCAGAAGACCCGACACCAGAAGACCAAGCCCTATACGCCACGGCACAACAGGAAGGTGGAGCGCTACCAGCGCATCCTGGCCGAGGAACTTCTCTACGCCCGGGAGTTCACCAGCGAGGACGCCCGCACATCTGCCATCGCGGTCTGGAACATTCACTACAACTACCACCGTCCACACAGCGCGGCCGGCGGCCGCCCACCGGCGTCACGGCTCCGGGCCGGTGTCACCAACGTCCAGCCCTCCTACACCTAGCGGCTCGTTGGTGTAGACGCCACCTCGACAGCCATGACACCCTTCGCTCAACAGCCGGCGATGCCGTCGATCAGAACTCGCACCCGGGAGGAACGCTCAGCCCCATTCAGTCACGATCATGACTGAGCTGACCGCAGAAGATCGCTGACGGTATGAACGTTCTCGGCCCAAGCGTTAGAACTCGCAAGCCGTGGGTATTACCCAGGCAACAAAAGTGTTGCACTTATAAGTGCAAGTGGCTACCGTCGGGGTGAACGTAGGAGGTGTAAGCGATGGACGCGGTGATCGATCGTGGCGTCGGGAAGACGACACTGACAGTGACATCGAATCAGGTATCGCAAGCGGGAGCGTTCAACCCTGCGGATCTTCTGTCGGTCGTGCCTGCAGAGTTGGCCAGGATTCTCGTCGAAGTCGTGCAGACCGTCGCTGCGGGCGGCACGGTGACTATCGGTTCGATGCCGGATGAGTTGACCACTACGTCTGCAGCAGATCTACTCGGCGTCTCCCGGCCTACGTTGATGAAACTGATACGGGAGGAGCAGATTCCAGCGCACAAGGTTGGCACCCATACACGGCTGAATACCGCCGATGTCCTTGCCTACCGCGATCGGCTGCGCGAGCAACAACGGGCCGCGTTTCAGGATTTGCGCGACTTCGAAGAAGCAGAGGACCTGGATTACTAAACTACTGACGGCCCGGGAGTTCGATATGTGCGGTAGTGGCGCCTATTGTCACTCGCGTGAGCTCACGAGTGCCGAACGTGCTGCCAGACGCGAACGTACTGTATTCGCGGACCCTGCGGGACTGGCTCTGTTTGCTGGCAAACAGGTCTGGACCGCCGCTTTTTCACTTGCGCTGGACCGAGGACGTCATGGCGGAGTTGGTATATCACCTGCGCAAGAAGCACCCGAACTTCTCCGATCATCAAATCGGGGGAGTTCGGGACAATATTGTTAAAGTCGCTGTACACGGCCGAATCAAAGGGTACGAGATCGACCCGGGCCTCGCTTACACAGACAAGTACGACGCACACCTGCACGCCGCGGCAGAACACGGCGACGCTCAGTACGTCATCACGAATGACGCCGGATTCCACGAATTCGCCTCAGGGCACGATGAACTTCTCGTCTATGAGGTCTACACCCCCGACGACTTCTTCATGCTCGTCTATCGAGACGCGATTTCCACAGTCCGAGTGGCAGGTCCCCGATAGTCGGTCCGGTCGGTTCTAGAGCCGATTCCTACTTGCAGTCGATCAGTCGATCTCACACGCCACCGGCTGGTGCCGGTGGGTGCATCCGGCAGCGTACTCGGCAGGAGTTCGGTACCCCAGCGCCGAATGACGGTGCCGGTGATTGTGGTCGTCCTTGAAGTCCTCGATCACCACCCGGGCCTCGAGCAGAGTGGGCCAGTAGTTTCGGTTGAGACATTCATCGCGCAACCGGTTGTTGAACGACTCGATGAACCCGTTGTTCCACGGCGTGCCCGGCGGAATGTAGGACATCCCGACCGACCCAGCACAGAAGTCCCGCAGCGCTTCCGAGATGAACTCCGGCCCATTGTCCATCCGCAGCACCAGCGGCGGCCCACCCCACATCGCGAACGCCTTCTCCAAGCCCTCGATCAACCGGTCGGCGGTGATCGAGCGGTCCACGATGTTCAACAACGACATCCGGGTATGTTCGTCGACCATCGACGCGATCTTCACCGTCTTGCCGTCGACGGTCGAGTCGAACTGGAAGTCCAATGCCCACACCACATTCGGAGCATCCGCGTCGACGATCGGAACCGAGGACAGGCCGGCACGTTTGCGGCGTGGAGCACGCCGGACCTGCAGCCCTTCTTCCTTCCACAGGCGGTGGATCTTCTTCTTGTTCAACTCGATGCCCTGGTCGTAGCGCAGCCACGCCCATGCTCGCCGGAAGCCGTGCCGCGGATGCTTGCGGGCATATCTGCGCAGCTCTGCGCGCAGAT